>JBBDRH010000298.1:0-5498 GCA_040905645.1 Actinomycetota bacterium | reverse complement strand
CCGTCAGCCGGGAGTTTGGTGGCCGCCTATCGGGAGAATCTCATGGCCGCCGGCACTCCACTTGTCGAATGGCTGTTGACCGCCATTCATTTTGACCACGTAGGCGACGTTCTTTTTGACGATCAATCTCTGACGCAGAGCGTGAACGGGCAGCTTTCCGGTTCCTGAAATCGACAAACAATTCGAGTTGACCCGCTTCACTGGACGGACGTTGTCGTCGGTGATCCAGTGCTGGCTAATGGATCTCGGATAATGAGCGCATCGGGCCGTCCGGACCCGGTCAAAAAAGGGGGAAGAAAGATGGCGTCTGTAAAAAATGCTGCGATCTTGCTCGGGCTTTTGGGCGTGGCCGACCTCGTGTTCATTCCGACGATGACCATGGGAGAACCCAAAGCGCCGGTGCCTGCGGTGATCCTGACGGCCATGCTCGGCATCGCCAGCATCGCGGCGGCCTACGGTCTGATGAAAGGAATTCACTGGGCTCGTAACCTGGGTATTGCCAGCCGTGTCGTCGACGCAATTTCAACCATTCCCGTGTTCTTCGTCGGGGTTCCCGCAGCCGAGATGATTGGCGCCACGATGGTCATGCTCCTGTCGATTCTGTGCGCCTACATGTTGTTCAAGCTGGCTCCGGCAAAGGCCGCATAGTCTCCCCCGATGCGCGTGCCCTGACCGCAGCCACAGCTTTTTTCCACCCTTCGTAGAGCTCCCGTACCTCATCGGCGCTCTTCGTGGGCTCAAACACGCGGTCGAGCTTCCAGTGCCGAGCGACGTCGTCCGTGTCGGACCAGACCCCCTCAGCGAGGCCGGCCAGGAAAGCGGCCCCCATGGCGGTGGTCTCGGTGAAGCTGGGACGAACGACCGGCACGCCGAGCAGGTCGGCCTGGAACTGGCACAACAAACTCATGACGCTGGCTCCTCCGTCGACCTTCAGCTCCTTGAGGCCCACTCCTGAGTCCGCCACCATCGCGTCGACCACGTCCTTGGTCTGAAACGCCATCGCCTCCACCGCGGCTCGGGCGAGGTGGGCTTTGTTCGTGCCTCCAGTGATCCCGGAGATCGCCCCGCGGGCCGCCGGATCCCAGTAGGGAGCACCCAGCCCGGCCAGGGCTGGCACGAAGTGCACGCCTCCGGCGTCGGGGACGGTGAGCGCGAGAGGCTCGGTCTCCGATGCCCGGGCGATGATGCCCAGGCCGTCACGAAGCCACTGGATGGCTGCGCCGGTGACGAAGATGGCTCCCTCGAGGGCGTAGGTGACCGTGTCGTTCAGGTGCCAGGCAATCGTGGTCAGCAGGCCGTGCCTGCTCATCGCACTGCTCGTGCCGGTGTTGGTGAGCACGAACGAGCCAGTTCCGTAAGTGTTCTTGGCGGCTCCGGGCTCGAAGCAGGCCTGGCCGAACAGGGCCGCCTGCTGGTCCCCGGCAACTCCCGAGATCGGCACGGGGCCGGTGGGGAGGTCCGGGTTGCAGCTGCCGTACCTGTGCGAGGACGGGAGAACCTCGGGCAGGAGCGACAGCGGCACCTCCATGATCTCCAAAAGCTCTCCGTCCCAGCTCAGATCGCGGATGTTGTAGAGCATGGTCCGGCTGGCGTTCGTGACGTCGGTGGCGTGGACCCGCCCCCCGGTCAGCCTCGCGATGAGCCAGGTGTCCACGGTCCCGAAGGCAAGCTCGCCGGCCTCTGCACGCTTGCGGAGGTCCTCCCGATTGCGCATCAGCCAGGTGAGCTTCGTGCCGCTGAAGTAGGGATCGAGGACCAGGCCCGTCCGGGAGCGAATGAGCTCCTCGAACCCCTTCGACCGGAGCTCGTCGCAGATGCCGGCGGATCGCCTGCACTGCCAGACGATCGCATTGTGAACCGGCTGCAGGGATCGGCGGTCCCAAACCACTGTGGTCTCGCGCTGGTTGGTTATTCCCAGGGCCGCCAACGAACCCGCACGGAGGTCCTTCGAAACCTCCGCCGCCGCGGCGCACACGGCGTCCCAGATCTCGTTGGGATCGTGCTCCACCCAGCCCGGCCGGGGGTAGTGCTGGGGGAACTCGCGATAGGCTTTGGCAACCGGGTTCCCCTCCGCGTTCACCAACAGCACGGTGATCCCGGTTGTGCCGGCATCGATGCTCATCACCAGGGGGCCCATAGTTTGAGATCCTATGTGTCCCGGGCACTTGGTCCGCCGGCGAATAAGACAAAGGAGTCCGAATGCGAGTAGGTGTAATGACTGGAGGCGGTGACTGCCCCGGCTTGAATGCGGTCATCAGGGCAATCGTTCGCAAGGGTGTGAACACCTACGGCGACACGGTCATCGGCTTCCGCCAGGGGTGGAAGGGCGTCATCGAGAACATCGCCGCGGAGCTGACCGTCGAAAACACCCGCGGGATCCTCCATCGCGGCGGAACGATACTGAAAACCTCCCGGACCAACCCTTTCAAAACTCCCGAGGGAGTGGAGAAGATCATGCAGACGCTGAAGGATCAGCAGATCGACTGCCTGCTCCCCATCGGGGGCGAGGACACGCTCGGGGCGGCCAACAAGCTTCACGGCGAGGGCGCGAGGGTGATCGGCATCCCCAAGACCATCGACAACGACCTGTCGGGAACCGATTTCACCTTCGGCTTCGACACGGCGGTCAACATTGCCATGGAGGCGATCGACCGCCTGCACTCCACCGCCGAGTCCCACGACCGGGTGATCGTCTGCGAGGTCATGGGCCGTCATGCAGGGTGGATAGCTATGCACAGCGGGATCGCCGGCGGCGCCGACGTCATCCTCATACCGGAGTTTCCCTTCGATGTCTCCGAAGTGGTGGACCACCTGAAGCACCGGCACTCGACGGGTGTGAACTTTTCGATAGTCGTGGTGGCCGAGGGAGCGATGCCGGCTGAGGGCAGCTTTGCGACCCTGACCGAGGGGGTCGACTCGTTCGGGCACGCCCGACTGGGAGGTATCGCGCAGGCGCTCGAAACGGAGATCGAGTCTCAGACCGGCTTCGAGACCAGGCACACCGTTTTGGGGCACATTCAGCGAGGCGGCCCTCCCACCGCGTTCGACCGTGTGCTGGGGACCAGATTTGGGATCGCCGCCATTGATGCAGTTCATCAGGGGGCCAGCGGTCAGATGGTTGCCCTACGGGGCGGGGACATCAAGCTGGTTCCGCTCGCTGAGGCGGTGGGGACCATGAAGCTGGTGGACCGAGAGTTCTACGAGCTGGCCCAGGTCTTTTTCGGCTAGCCCCCATAAACTTGGATATGAGTACTCACCCGATCGTCGATCTGCGATCCGACACCCTCACCAAACCGACCCCCGAGATGCGGGCGGCCATGGCCACCGCCGAGCTGGGCGATGACGTCTTCGGCGAAGATCCGACCACGAACCTGCTCCAGGAGCGGGTGGCCGAGCTGTGCGGCACCGAGGCCGCTCTTTTCGTTCCCAGCGGGAGCATGGGGAACCTGATCTCGCTCCGATGTATGGCCGGTCCCGGAGACGAGGTCATTTGTCATGCCGACGCCCACATCTACAACTACGAGGTGGCGTCTCTGGCGGCGGTGGGGGGTATTCAGGCACGACCGATACCCGGGCACTGGGGAGTCCTGGAGCCGGATACGATCGCTGCCGCGGTCCGGAACTCGTTCGACACTTTCCCGCGTTCCAAGGTCGTCGCTCTGGAGAACACGCACAACCTCGCCGGCGGCACCGTGTACCCGATCGACGACATCAGGGCGGCGCGGAAGGTGGCCGACGAATTTGGGCTGAAGATGCACATGGACGGTGCCCGGATCTTCAACGCCTCGATCGCGAGCGGCGTCCCCGTGTCCGAGTACTGCTCCCTGGTCCAGGGGCTCACCTTCTGCTTTTCGAAAGGCCTGGCCTGCCCGGTCGGCTCGATGGTGGTCGGGTCGAAGGAGTTCATCAAAGCTGCCCATCGATTCCGCAAGATGCACGGCGGGGGAATGAGACAGACCGGGGTTCTGACCGCCGCCTGCCTGGTCGCGCTGGACACGATGATCGACCGGCTGGCCGATGATCACTCCAACGCTCTCAGGCTCGCCGATGGGGTCCGGTCGATCAGCCTGGGCGCCACCAAGCCCGCCAACGTCCAGACCAACATGGTCCTGGTAAGGACCGAGGAGCTTGGCTTCACGCCCGCGGAGTTCGTCGAGACCATCGAAGCGGAGGGGGTGCGGTGCCTTGCCTACCAGCGGGGAACCGTGCGCATGGTCACGCACAAGGATGTCTCGACCGAAGACATCGACTACGCGCTCGAGGCTATCGAGAAGATCAGTCGCTGAGCAGTTTCTGTCGAATTTCTAAGAGACTCAGTCGTTCGGCTCCAGCAGATCCGCCAGCTGGCGGGCATTGGTCACCGCGTAGTCCCGGTAGCAGTTGTTCATGAGGACATGCACCTCCTCCACCCGGCCGGAAAGCTCCTGGATCTTGGGCACCCACCCCTGAAGCTCCTCCTGCGAGTAGAGGTAGGCGAAGCGTGGCGTGGCGATCTCCTGAGGCTTGTCCCACTGCTCGACGTTGCGCCCGTGGAAGCGGACGTAGGCGATGTCCTTGGCAGTCGCTGACGCTACGGGCGGCAGGCTTGAGCGGAACCCCTGGGGCATGTCCACGCTCGTGATCGGGATGTTGTTGCTCTCCAGGAACTTCAGGGTCCTCTCGGCGTTGCGACCCTCCAGCCAGAGCGAGTTGCGGAACTCGACGGCTATCCGGTAGTCGGGGAGCCGATCCTGGCATTCGATCAGGTAGTTGCGGCTTTCGGTGCCGGGGAGGAACCACTCCGGGAACTGGAAGTGGACGACTCCGAGCTTGCCGCTTGAGTGGAGCGGCATCAACGAGGCCGCAAACCGCCTCCAGACCTCGTCCATTACCGTCTCGGGCAGATGGGTGGAGTAGAGGAACTTGCCCTTCAGCTCCGGCTTGGCTACCTCGGCCAGATCCTTGGCGAGCGAGTTCGGACGGGTCGGGTGTTTGGTGAGCAGTGAGTAGGCCTTGATGTGAAACGTGAAGCTCTCCGGCGTCCGGTTGACCCAGGCAAGGACGTTTCGGTCCGACGGGGGGAAGTAGTAGGTCGAGTCGACCTCAACGATGGGGAAGTTATCGGCGTAGAAGCGCAGCCGGGACTCGGCGTCGTTCGCTTCTTTGGGGTAGAAGCCGCTGGAGATGAGAGTTTTGTCCGTCCAGGATGCCGTGCCTATGAAGATGTTCCCCGCGGCATTGCCGGCGTGCGCCGGCACTACTGTAGGACCGGCCGGCCCTCGTCGTCGACGAGCACGTAAACAAGGCCATCCTCCACCAGCATCGCGTCTCGGGAAGCTTTGACTCGGGACGATATGGCCGGCTCCCGGCGCTCGGTTTCGCGGTGTCTTGGCTCCCGCACCTCGAGCTCCGGCTCCCGGTGGCGGGGCTCAGGCTCGCGATGTCTCGGCTCCCGCACCTCGTACTCCGGCTCCCGGTGGCGGGGCTCAGGCTCGCGATGTCTCGGCTCCCGCACCTCG
>JBBDRH010000297.1:0-5539 GCA_040905645.1 Actinomycetota bacterium | reverse complement strand
TCGTGGTTCAAGAAGGCAATAAGAGGGGCTCTGCTTTCTGCCACTCCTACGTTGTTGGGGCCTGCCTGTTCCCCGAAGTTTCTGGTCAGGTTGATAAATCTGATCCTGGCGTCATCGAATCGGGCTACCACGTCCGCGGTGTCGTCGGTGCAGGCGTCCCCGACCACCACCAGCTCCCAATCGGTGAAGGTCTGCCGCACGATGCTGCGAACTGCGCACTCCAGCCACCGGCCGCGGTTGTAGGTGGCCGTGACTATTGAGACGGCGGGCCGCAGGAGCTCGGCCTCGGGCATCGTCTAGAGCTGGTAGGGGATCAGGGGCGTGTCGACCGGGAGACGGTAGTGATCGGGGTCGTCGTAGTCGTAGGCGACATCGACCACATTGAGAAACAATGCGGGGCTCGACCCGATGTTCTTCACGCCGTGCCACAACCCGGGAGGCACAACAATAACCGCGGGTCGTTCCATACCCAGCCGGAAATCGATCGCTTTGCCGTGGGTACTGGAGTCGATTCGGGCATCGTAGAGGGCGAGCAGTATCCGCCCGCTGGCGCAGAACAGCCGGTCGGTTGTGACCGCGTGCGCATGCCATCCGGATGTCGCGCCGGGCTCCAGGATCCGTTGAAATACCTGTCCGACCGGCAGATCATCCAGCTTCCAGTCCCGGCGCCAAGCTTCGGTCAGAGAGCCGTTGCGGGTGAGGACGTTGGTGATCTGGTGGGCAACCACTCCCTCCAGAAGCGGAGGATCGGCGGGGGACCAATCCGGTTTGACCAGCTCAGGGTCCTTTTGGCCTGTGAAGCTCCAGTTCGGAATGATCAGGTTCCCCTTTCGGCCGGAGGTGGCTCGTTTTGCTCGCAGCTATGCGGCGCGATGCGTCTGAGTACCGAGAAGACTATGGCAAGAATGGCGGATCTGCGACCTTTCGTAGCTGCAGCGCCTGAAGATGAAAGTATTCTTCTATGATCGAAGAGCCGGTCGCCAAGGTCATCCCAAGCGATGACTTCCAGTACTACTCAGGCAGGTATTGGAACAACCTGGATCAAGTGGTCCGAGAGCTGAACCTCAGGGCGACCGGCGATCCGGACCTGCCCTGGCAGGACCACCTTCACAAAAAGTTCGGGACGTTCGATCGAGCCCTGATCCTGAACTGTGGAAACGGTTGGGTGGAGCGCGAGCTCATCGAGAAGGGGGTCGTTCGATCGGCGGTCGGCGTCGACTTCTCCCCGGACCTTCTCGGGGAGGCGGCTCGGCAGGCATCGGAGCTCGGCATGCGTCTGGAGTACGAACAGCTCGACACGAATACCGCCAAGTTCCCCGAGGGGCCCTTCGACCTGGTCGTCAACCACGCCGCGCTTCACCACGTCGCCTACCTGGACCGGGTGGCGCGCAGGCTCTGCGAGATCCTTTCTCCCGATGGGGTGCTGGTGTCCTGGGACTATGTGGGCTCCCACCGCAACCAGTACTCCGGGGCGCAGTGGGAGGCGGCGTGGAAGGTGAATCTGGAGCTTCCTGAGGAGATAAGGCAGAACATGCGCTACCCCCACCTGCCCACAATGATTGCCACAGACCCCACGGAGGCAGTTCATGCCGAGCTGATCCTGCCCACCCTGACGCGTTACTTCCGCTTTGAACACTTCCGCTATCTGGGAGGCGGGGTGGGTTACCTTCTGTTGACTCATAACGATGCTCTCCACAGCCGGCCGGTCGACGAGATCGCGGAGCAGGTGGAGATCGTGATGCGGGCCGATGCGGCGCTCCTGGAGAAGGACCCGGAATCCTCGCTGTTTGCCTACTGGGTAGCCAGGCCCGACCCCGATCGGGTCACCGACCCCGGTCAGCTGGAGGCCTGGACGGCCGAAGAGGATCGCCGGGAGGCTGCCGCCGGGGCTGCCGGCGGAGTTTACTATCCGCCCACCGCGGTGGGGGCCTTGTCGGAGGCGCTGAGCTCCGCCGAGCTGGCCCACGCCCAGGCGCTCGCAGCGGCGCAGAATGCCTCCACTCCGGCCGCCGGCCCGCCACCCGTCGCCTCCGCGGTGGATCGCGACGCGGTGATTGCCGCCACGCCGGGACGCGAGCTCCTCGTCGTGGCGCTGGCGCGCCTTCAGGCAAGAGCCGCGGCCCGGATCGGGTCGTGGCGTCAGCGAAGAGTCAGCAGGTAGTCATTCCCGAACCGTTCGACGTGGGCGATTCCCGGGCTCAGCCGGGCCGTCGATGCAGCGGCTGCCGCCTCGTCCTCGGTGAAGTGTGTGCCCTCCTCTCCGGCGCTCACTCTTAGGATCACGTAGCGCGCCCCGAACCTGCGAAGAAAATCGAGCGATAGCTCATCGGGAAACCCTCGCAGGGACTCCTGGGCTTCGATCCAGTAGTCGGGGATGTGGCCCGAGTAGCCTCCCAGCCTCGGAAACCAGTCGAACCGGCTCCAGATCATCCGGGGCGGTTCGGTGTACAGGCAGCCATAGCCCGGACATCCCGACCAGGGCAGCTCCACCACCAAGCCCATGGGTCGCGTCGCCAGCTCCCGGTTTACATCGGCAGGCCGCCCGGACACATCGAGTGCAGCCGCAGGGTAGGAGGCCTGGGTCGTCAAGAGGGCAAGGGCCGACAGCATCGCGATCAGGAGGGACCCGACCTTCCTTCCGACCCTCGAGGTCAGGGATTCCAGGCCAACCAGCGAGACAATCGTCAGCGCCAGCAAAGCCGAGGTCATAAAGCGTCCGGTCACCCGGGCGCTCTCAAAGCCGGGCAGCTTCATCAAGAGCAGCATCGGGAGCGGAATCCGGGCGCCTCCCACTCTCAGATAAGGGCCCGCCGCCATGACCAGCCCCGACACCGAGAGCGCCACCAGGAGTGGGGAGAGGGCCTTGGGGTGCGCGGCTGGGAGAGGGCAGAGGCCTTTGCGCCGGGATCGCAACCATGACCAGGCGCCCACAGTGCCCAGGAGCGTCAGGACCATAGAACCGAACAGCAAGATCTCCAGGGTTTCGCCACCCCCCGCCTCTCCTGCCGCGGCCGCCAGCCAGCGCATCGCCGGCACGTAGGCGCCGGGATGATAAAAGTCGGCCCAGCTGATTGGGACCAGCTCCTCCGGAGACCGGCTGAGGCCGGCGAGCCGGCTCATGAGCAGCACGGGTCCCCCGATCGCCAGGGTGGAGGCCGCCGCGGCAGCGATCCCCTTCCACGGCATCGATTTCCAGGCGGGCAGATGTATCGCAAACATCAGGCCCACGACTCCGATTCCCGCCAGAAAGTAGTAGGGCGCGCTGAGGAGGCTGAGGCCCAGCGCCACTCCGAGAAGGACTCCATGGCGGGCCAGATTCTTCTCCCACACCCTCAGCAGCAGGAGCGCGAACACAGGTATCCAAAGGGTCTGAAAGGAGTCGAGGTGGCCCAGGTGTGCGATCCTCTGCGCGGTCGTGGCAAACAGGACGGCGCCCACGCCGCTCGACAGCCGGCCAAACCCGGCCCTGCGGGCGAACAAGTAGGTCGCGAACAGCGTGCCCGCGGACGCGGCCACCATCAGCAGATTGAAGGAGGCGATCGGGTTGCCCGTCAGGAGCTTCGCAAGGGCGTAGGCGGGGACGAGGGGGATGAGCGCCGGACCCCAGAAAAGCGTGAACTTTTCCGGGGCGAAGATTGTCGGGTCGAAGTAGGAGTCCAGGTCGTTTATCGCGGCGTGCATCTGCCACTCAAGCAGATAGATGTTCAGGCCCGAGTCACCGGTGTTTCCCACTATCAAGGTCCCGATGCGGGCTATGTGGGGATAGGTGATCAGGAAAGCGATCGGGATCGCCGCGAGCATCAGCGCCGGTGCCACCCCGCGTTTGGATTCCCGCTCGACATTCAGGTGTTGGAGGGCGTCGTGGGGTCGGGTGGGCCGGAGGTGGAGCGTCGCCGCAAGCAGCAGCGTCGCAAAGAAGGCCACCGGCACCCAGGCCGGCGCTTTTCCGCCTGTGGCCGCCAACGCCACCCCTGCGGCGAAGTACGCAGGCACCAGGGACAGCAGTAGGGTCGACACCAGGCCGGCACCCCATCGGGCGGCTGCCCGCCGGGTGTTCACCGGCTCAATATTTCCTCAACCACCTTGTCGATTTTATGCCTGGCGACCTCCGGACCGAACTGTTTGGCGCGCTCCTCCGCGGCCGACGAAAAGCGCGTGCGGAGCTCATCGTCATGCACCAGCTCCCACGTATGATCGGCCAGCTCATCGATGGTTTGGAAGTGTCGACCGTGGACCCCATCCACCAGGGTCTCCAGCTGCCCCGCCTTTCCGATGACAATCGGCACCGCTCCCGCAGACATTGCCTCCACCGTCGTGATGCCGAAGTGCTCGAAGCGTGCCGGGAAGGCCCGCTCGTCCTCGCCCAGCCCGGTGGCGTGCCAGAAGATCGACGCCCGGGAGTACAGGCTCTTGAGCTCCGCACCCGTGGCCCCCACGTGGATCTCAACCGGAAGCCCCTTGGCCAGCTGCCTCACGTGCTCGAGGTAGGGCATATCCCGTTTCTCGCAGCCGCCCACCAGGTGATAGGACCACCCCTTCAGCCCTCGATCGACGAGGGCTCTGAAGGCAATCATCATCTCCGCCTGCTTCTTGCAGTGACCGCCGGTGTCGTCGAAAAATCTCCCCACCGAAAGAATGATGGGGTCCTTCTCGGCTCTGGTTTGTAGTGAGACAGGCGGATTGATCACCAGGCTCTCCCGGTTCCACAGCCTGGACATCCACATCTGGGTGTACTGCGAGTTGGAGACAATCTGGTCGTAGGAGTCGAGGAAGTGCAGCTGAGGCCCATGGGCGTAGCGGCGGCGCGAGTAGGTGAACCCGTTGGCCGGTCTGCCGCTCTGATCCGCAACCAGGGCAACGCCGAGATGGCGGGGGTCGAGGGATCCAAATTGTTCGTGGGGTCGAAACGTGTTGCAGTTGAGCTGGACGGTGGTGGGATGAAGCCCCTTTCCCCGGATGGGAATGTCCACTCTGACGCTCCCGTGCCCGGGCTCGATCCGGACCTTTTTGATCACCTCCCCCTCGATGCTCATATCCAGCTCCGTAGGCGCTGCTCCTTGGGGCAACGCACGAAGAAAAATCAGCCGGACGGGCGTGGTGGTGCCCTTCGGAGTCCAGATCCGGAGGTTTGGCTGTTCGGTTGACCAACGGTAGACGTCCTTCGCTCGTTCGTGGCCAAACCAGCCGTCTCCCCACTCGATGTGGGTATGCGGTCGTGCAGGCTTTCCCGGACGGACTCGAGCTGCCAGGGCCGCAAGTCCGGTCTTGATAGGTGCATGAGGGACGGGAAAGTGGCAGATGTAGAGGCCGTACCTGGCCCGGCACATGGCATCGCTGCCGAAGGTGGTGTTTACGAGCAGGTCGTACTTTGAGCTCTCGTGGCCAAATGCGACGTCGTCCTCCTCAGGAATCAAGCGAATCCCGACCCGGGAGAGGTCGACGTCGAGCCGCTCCTTCAGCAGCGACCGGTCAAGTGGTTCATGGGCCAGGAGCTCGACGTCGTGGTTAGCCGACAGGCATTCTGCGACGAAGCCCGAGT
>JBBDRH010000296.1:0-5586 GCA_040905645.1 Actinomycetota bacterium | reverse complement strand
GACTGCCTGCAGCTTGGCCAGCACTCTCAGGCAGTCGACCGCGGTGCGGGGGTTCCACAGAAGGGACTCGTAGCAGGTGAGCAGAGAGTCGCGGCCGAAGGGCGCGACGTACCACGGAATGCCCGCCGCAAAGAGCTCGCCGCCCCCGAACGGCGTCTCCAGGGCCCTGAGATCCCGCACGGAGGCATGGATGAATCTGTTGAAGTGCTCGTTGTCGGTCTTGATGATCGTACCCGCCCGCCGCCAGCGATCGTGCGAGGAGTGGGCACGCTTCTCGGCCGTCTCCAGATCGAGAGGAGCCCGTCGCTTCCCTGCGACCGATGGCTCGGCGGAAACTTCGATCGTCTTCTTTTCCCTTCGCTCCAGGACGAGGTCCCAGCTGGCGGTGGCCACTTCCCCGGCAACTGCAATCGTGGTGGGAGGCGGGTCGAAGGTGATCAGAGTCTCCCTGAAGACCCGATCCTCGCCCACGTAAGCGAACCTCAGGTCCCCCGAGGCAAACTTGGGGGCCAGGGTGTGACCGCGGGCCTTGCGACGGGAGAAACCCCGCACCTCAAAGGTGTCGGCATAGTCGGCCCCGAGCGATATCTCCAGCCTGGTGTCCACTGCGGAACGCCCGTAGTTTCGGACCGAGATGCGCTCGTACAAACGATGCCGGATCATTCGGAATCGCTGGATGCTCAAGTCCTGCTGAGGAACCGTGAGCGCCTTGCCCTCGGTCAAATTGGGGTTGGTGGCGTAGGCGATGTCATCGGAGGACGACAGCAGGACCAGGGGTTTGCCCCCCAGGGTTAACCTGAACTCGGAAAGAAACCGTGTATCCTCGAAGTAGAGGCCTTCTCCCGACACAAGACCCGGGAGAATGTCGCCATTCGGGCGAGAGCAAAGAAAAATTGCCCCCTCTTTGATGACCAGCAGGTCTTGTCTAGTTTCCGCCAGGACACGGGGAGCCCCTTTAATGCGAAGGGGGCCCGCCCTTCCGACCACGTCGAACTCTTCCCCACCCGGGCTTCGTGCCGTGGTTTGGGGCGAAGATATGGGTTCGGAGACGTGGTCCATCGGGCACCTCTGGTGGGATTTGTCGGAGCTTATGGGCTCCAGACTAACCAACTTACTAGGAGCAACCTAAATGACCGATTCGAACATACCTTTCATGAAACTCGCGTTGATCGCGCCCGTCTGGTTCGAGATTCCGCCTCCGGCGTACGGAGGCATCGAGTGGATCTGCGCATGGCTTGCGGAAGGACTCGTCGATCGCGGGCATGAAGTCACACTGATAGGCGCCGGCCGGAACCGCACCAGCGCGAACTTTCTGCAAACATTTGCCGAGCCGCCCAGCGCGCGTCTGGGCGAAAGCCTGCCGGAAGTCATCCATACGGCGGCTGCCGATCAGTACCTTCAGGGACTCGACCTCGACCTGGTCCACGACCACACCCTGTGCGGGCCCCTCCAGGCACGAGGCCGCGCGACGCCGACCGTGGTGACCGCACACGGGCCGGTGGCCGGCGAGCTGGGGAGCTACTTCAGGAAGCTTTCCGACAGCATCTCTTTGGTGGCAATCTCCCACTCACAACGAGCCGAGGCCCCCGACCTCAACTGGTGCGGCACCGTCCACAACGCGATACCGGTCAACGAGTACCCGTTTCGAGCCGACAAGGAGGACTTCCTGCTCTTCCTCGGGCGGATGAGCCCGGACAAGGGCGTCCACCTTGCCATCGAGGCAGCCAGGGAAGCCGGCAGGCCTCTCGTCATCGCCGGCAAGTGCAACGAGCCGGCCGAGATGGCCTATTTCGATAGCCGCATCAGGCCGCTGCTGGGATCCGATATCGAATGGATCGGGCAGGCCGACGCGGCCCGGAAGAAGGATTTGCTGTCCAGGGCGCACTGCTTCCTGTTCCCGATCCGGTGGGCGGAACCCTTCGGCATCGTGATGGTGGAGGCGATGGCCTGCGGCACTCCGGTCGTGGCGCTGAGAGGCGGATCGGTGAACGAGGTGGTGGCTCACGGAACCACCGGCTTCATCTGCGACAAGCCCTCCGAGCTGCCTTCCTTTATCGACAGAGCAGGGGAAATCAGCCCGTCGGCGTGTCGGGAGCACGCGATGAGCAGGTTCGACGTGAGCAAGATGGTCGATGGGTACGAACAAGCTTTCCAGAAAACGCTCAGCATCCGAACTTCCGGCCGTATGTCCTGAAACCCCCCTCGGCGGGATTTCTAGTAGTTTGCCGCTGTGGAGGAGAAGCAGGGGCTGCCCATCGTTTCTTTCGAGTCGGCGCGGGGCTGGGAAGGCTGGCTGAACGAACACCACCACAGCTCCAAAGGCGCGTGGGTCAAGATAGCCAGAAAGAACGCAAGGGTCCCGTCCGTGAACTACGACGAGCTGGTCGAGGCCGCTCTCTGCTACGGCTGGATCGACAGCCAGGCGGGCTCCTACGATGAGAGTTATTGGCTTCAGCGGTTCACGCCCCGCGGCCCGCGGAGCAAGTGGTCCAAGGTCAACCGGGCCAAGGTCGCGGAGCTGATCGAGAGCGGGAGGATGCAACCGGCCGGAATGGCTGCGGTGGAGCTCGCAAAGAGCAGTGGCGCCTGGGAACAGGCCTACGACAGCCCGAGCTCAGCAACGGTGCCGGACGACCTGCGAGCCGCGCTGGACGCCAACCCGGAGGCCGCAGCCTTCTTCGAGACGCTCACCAGCAGCAACCGATACGCCATCCTGCACCGGGTCCACGACGCCAAGCGGCCGGAAACCCGTGCCCGTCGGATCGTAAAGTTCGTCGACATGCTCTCAAGGGGCGAAAAGCTCTTCTAGCAGCCCGGATCTCAGCTCACGAGCGCTCGTGATGCAGGCGCGCAGGATCCCTGGGCAACCCGTCGAATCCGCGCCACATGAACACCAGCAGGTGATCGACGATCACCTCGCGCCCGGGGGTCTTGGATCCGTTCAGCCACCACGATGTAACCGACTCCACGCCGCCCAGCATCGCGTGGGCGTAGAGGGGGGCTCCGTCGGTGGCGAGCCCCGCCCCCTTCATCACGTCGGCGATGGTGTTGCTCAGCCCCCTCACGATCAGCTCCCGAACCTCGACCAGGCGCTTGCCGACGGCAGGGTCGAGCTCGGCCGATGATTGAGCAAGCAGGCGAAAGCCCGCCGAGTTCTCTTCCGCAAACCTGATGTAAGCGTCCAGGCCGTGGCGCAGGCGCTTCTTGGGCTCCGAGGACGACGCAAGGGCCTCCCACAGATTGCGCATCAGCGCGTTCATGTGCTCATCGAGCACCGCAAGGAAGATCTCCGCCTTGCCTCCCGGAAAATGGCGGTAGAGCATGGGCTTGGTGACGCCCGCCCGGTGGGCGATGTGATCGACCTCGGTGCCCCGGTAACCGTGCTTACCGAACAGTTCCTGGGCGCTGGTGAGCAGGCGATGGCGCCGTTCTTCGCGGGAAAGGCGCCTACGGGGGTCGGTCAAAGTTACCTCACGTAACCTGTAACGTTTCGCACTCTCCTGTGTCTTAACCTTATATGAACGAAAAAACCAGCAAAATTCCACGCGTCACGGCCTGGAAGGAAGCGGCGTTCAAAGAAGTTTACTCCAGGTACATTAAGCCGGTGAATGCTTACATCCTGAAGCGCGTCCGGAATCACCACGACGCGGAGGACCTGACCGCTCAGGTGTTCTCGCAGGCACTGAAGCACATGGACCCCCGTGAGCCCGGAGAGCCCGAGATTGCCGCGTGGCTGTTCACGTCGGCCCGTAACGCAAGCTCCAATCATGCCCGCACCCGCAAGTTCGTCGCCAGCATCTCGATCGAGGAGATTGCCGAGCCGGAGGACTCTCCCTCGAAGGAGAAGGACCCGGGGCAGGCCGTCGTCGACGAGGAGGAAATCGGCAAGCTTTTGGAAGCGATGGACCGCCTCCCCGCCGAGCAGCGCAGGGCCATGATCCTGCGGTTCGTCGATGAGCTCTCCCACGCCGAGGTCGCTCAGGCGCTCGGACGAAGTGAAGGTTCCGCCCGGGTCCTGGTACACCGGACGATTGCGACCCTGAGAAGGGACGTATCGTGATCGCCTGGATCTTTCCCGGCCAGGGCTCGCAGAAAGCGTCGATGGCCGCCGGCATCGAAGGGTGCAGGCAGCTGTTCAACACCGCTCAATCGATCATTGGAACCAACCTCGAGAGGCTGTGCACCACCGAGTCCGACCCAACCTGGACGCCCGAGATCATCCAGCAAGCCCTCTACATAACCTCGGTCGGAGCTGCAAGAGCGGCCCTCGACCGCAACATCCGGCCTCAGGCCGTCGCAGGCCACAGCTTGGGCGAGTTCCCAGCTCTCGTGGCAGCCGGTTCGCTCAGCTTTGAGGACGGCGCCCGGCTGGTTGATGTGCGGGGCAAGGCGATGGCGTCCGCCGGCCGCCGGAACCCCGGAGGGATGGCGGCCGTGATGGGGCTCGATCCTGCAGTGATCGAGGGGATCTGCGCCAACGAGGGCGACGTCTGGGTGGCGAACTTCAACTCCCCCAAACAGACCGTGATCTCCGGCAAAGACCGCTCTCTTGCCTCCGCCGCAGAGAAGTGCCTGCAAGCGGGTGCCACGCGGGTTATCAGGCTGCAGGTGCCGGTTCCGAGCCACAGCCCGTTGATGGAGGATGCACGCGCGGAGTTCGAGGCGGCCCTGGATAAGGTAAGTCTCAAGGAGCCGGCTTGTCCGGTCTACTGCGGCGCCGATGGCCTTGCCCACACCGATCCCCAAGAAATCGGTCATCTGGTCGCGCAAGCGATCACCTCGCCGGTTCGATTCGTCGACACCATCCAGGCGATGCGCTCGGGCGGAGTGGAAACTTTCGTAGAATGCGGACCGGGAAAAGTTTTGCGCGGCCTGGTTCGGCAGATCGATGTCGGGGCCAAGTTGACGGCCGTCGGCAACGACGAAGAAGCGGCTGCATTTGAGGAGTCCGTCGTGGGTTCCTCGCCGCTCAGCGCACGACCTTTCCCGAATTCAACAAGGAGATCGACCATGCCAAGCTCCGAAGCGGCCGTAGGCATCACCTCATGACCGCCTGGACCGAGTCCGAAACCATGGACTCAGTGGAGACCCCCGTCGGCGAAACGCTGGTGGTCGACGAGCGTCTGGTGCTCGCCCCATGCAGCGGACGCTTCTGCCCGGCGCCTTCCAAGCCCTACACATCTGAAGGCGAGTACGTGCTCAGGGGTCAGGTGGTCGGGAGCATCGTCTCACCGAGCGGTGCCGAGATCCCGGTGGAGTCGCCCTTCGCCGGCTGGATGATGGGCTACATGCTTCCGCACGGCGCTCCGGTACGGTCCTCCGAGCCGGTGCTGTGGCTGAGGCAGAGCTGATGCCCCGCCCCAAGGCAAGCACCCCCAGCTATTAACCGATGCGAGTAGCGATAACCGGCCTCGGCAAGGCCGTGCCGGAGCGAGTCGTCACCAATGAGGAGCTTTCTCCCCTGGTGGGCGTCTCGCCCGAGTGGATCGAGACCAGGACCGGAATCCTCGAACGCAGGTACGCCTCCAGCGAGGACTCGGCTTCAAGCCTGGGGGCTCGGGCCGCGCGCCAGGCGATGGCGGTGGC
>JBBDRH010000295.1:0-5633 GCA_040905645.1 Actinomycetota bacterium | reverse complement strand
CACGACGACGTCTGGCTGCCCGATCATCTCGCCCTCTGTAGAGAGGTGTTGTTGGGAGAGGGAGCGGACTTCGTCTTCGGCGCCGCTGCCTACATCAACGCCCAATCGGCGACACCCCTGCGCTTCGATAGCCTGTCGATAGGAATCTCGGGGGCCGGCAGCGGACACTCCTGGTCCCCGGCCGGAGTTGAGGACTCGGTGGCTCCCGCCTCCAGCTGGATGATGCGCAGGGAGGTGTTCGACGGGCTTCGAGGCTGGAGGCTGGGGCGCGACTGCTACACGGACCCATCCCAGGATTTCCTGTTCAGAGCCTGGCGAGTGGGATTTCGAATCCGTCCGGTCAGGGAGATCACTGTGGTCATTGTGACCTCCGCTCGAAGGCCGGGCTCGTACCAGGCCGAGGGGGCGGCCGAGCAGGACTGGGTTCTAGAGCACATGGACGACCCGGGCTTCGCCTGCGAGCTCGCCGCGCTCGCATACGAGAGCAACGACCATTTCAACGCTCGCGCTCGCAGAAATCTGGCGCCCGTCAAGCGGCTGGCCGGCCGGCTCGTGGCCGCGCTGGGCCTGAGCCCAAGGTCGCTCTACTTCCGGATGAAAAAGGGCTTCTCCTCCGGCGAGTACATTAGGAGCCTGCGAAGCGGGCGGGGCCTGCCCGCCTACGCGCCCCCGGCTGGCAACGTCCCGGCCATCCGGTTCGACATGGTCCGCAGGTCATGCCGCATCGATCCACCTGCCGCCATCGATTTCGCCCCCGGCGCCGGCGGAGCTCGGTTCCTCGCTCACGGATGGTCGCGGCCCGAGCCCAGCGGAGTCTGGAACGACGGCCCGGAGGCGGCTCTCCTTTTCGATATCGGCTGCCGCCCGGACGGCGACGTCCTGGTAGAGCTGGAGGTGGCGCCGATCCTCGCGCCGGGCGAGAGCCGGCGGACTGTGGAGGTGTACTCGGGGGAGGAGCTGCTGCAGAGCTGGGCTCTCGCAGCCGGCCACCAGTCGGTCCAGATACGAGTCCCCGGAAAATCCCTGCGCCACTCCATGGTTATGGTGATGTTCAAGTTCCCGGCGACCGCCTCGCCCAAAGCCGGCGGACTCTCCGACGATCCCCGGGACCTCGCCATGCGCCTGATCCGGGGCCGGGTCGCCCTGGATGCCTTCCCTGAGCCCTGAGAGTCCCCTGAGCAGGGCAGCTCGCTGGGCCCTGGTGACTGCCGTCCTCGCCAACATGGCGATTCAGATGGTGATGGCTTCCTCCGGGGACACCGCGACCTTCGATGAGCCGTTCCATATAGGGGCGGCGATGGAGAAGTACAACGGGGACCTTCAGTGGGGCGCCGACCACCCTCCCTTTGCCCACCTCATCCTCGGGCTGCCCCTGCAGCTCCTCGAGTTCGAGACACCCGAGCACGCTGCCGAGCAGATCGACTTCGACGGCTACGTGCGCGGCAGGGACTACATGTTCCAGGGCGGCGAAGATCACGCCGCTCGAGTCCTCCAGAGGGCCCGCCTGGCGATAGTCCTGGTCACCCTGGCCACCATGCTGATCCTGTTCCTCTTTGCGCAGGACCTCTTCGGATTCTGGGGAGGCGTTCTGGCGCTGATTTTTGCCTCGGCCAACCCTTCGGTTCTGGCGCACGGGCGGCTGGCAACCACCGACATGGCCGTCACCGGGCTGGTGCTCGCGTCGGTCTGGCTAATCTGGCGCTCGAGGAGATCGTCTCGCCGAACGCTGGTGCTGAGCATCAGCGCGCTGATGTTCGGCCTCGCACTCGCCACCAAGTTCACCGCTCTGGTCATGCTCCCGTTGGCGTTGCTGCTGGTGCTCTGGTCGGCGCTTCGTGGCGAGCCGGAAATCCAATCCGGAGTACCGAGGGTCGCGGTGCCCGGTGCCATGGCCCGGGGGTTCGTGAGCGTGATCCTCTTTGGGTGCGTGAGCCTGGCCACCGTCTGGGCCGTGTATCTGGCCATCGATCCCCAGCTCGAATACCGAAGCCGCGTGACGGAAGAGCCCGTCGAGCTCACGGACAAGATCGCCGCTCTCCTTCCTCTGCCCGAGCCCTACCGGGACGGCCTTCGCCTTCAGGTCATGTGGGACTCGGTAGGAAGAGCCGGCTTTCTGTTCGGCGAAAAATACCTCGGCGGGAAGGCCTCGTTCTACCCGGCCTCGCTGGCGATGAAGAGTCCGCTGGCCCTGATCGCAGCTTTCATCCTGGGGTCGATTGCTTGGGTCACGATCAGGCGCCGGCCCTTGGATCTGTTGATGCTCCTGTTGCTGCCGGTGAGCTTTTTGCTGTTTGCGATGACCACCGGGACGAATCTGGGAGTCAGGCATGTCTTGATAGTGCCTCTGTTCATGGCGCTGGTGGGCGGAGCGATGGCGCTCAAGCGGAGCAGGGCCTGGCTCGCTGCCTCGATTGGCCTTTCGGTCTGGGCATTGGTTGCGACCTGGAGCTCCTACCCCGCGCACATCGCCTACATAAACGAAGCTTTTGGCGGCAGTGACAACGCATACAAGCTGGTCGGGGACTCAAACGTGGACTGGGGTCAGGATCTGGTGCGTCTGCGGGATTATCTGGAGAGTCATGAGGTGCCTCAGCCGGTCTGGCTTGCCTATTTTGGACAGGTGCCGGTTGAGGAGTACCACCTGCCGGTCACGATCGCCGACCCGGACACGGTCGGCGAAATTCAGGGCACCCTCGCCATATCCGTCTCCAAGATCAACAACTCGATCCCGGGGTCCTACGACCGGCTAGTTGAGAATCGAAGACCTTTCGCCCAGATCGGTCACTCGATCCTTCTCTACCACATCGGGCCCAGCGCTGCCGGGGCCTCGAACGGGTGACCCCGACCTGGCGCTGACCAGATACAAAGGCCTGGCCTTGACCTCGTCGTAGACCCTGCCCAGATAGTCGCCGAGAATCCCCATGCACAGGATCTGCATGCCTCCGAAGAACATGACCGCCAGAAACGTTGTGGTCTGCCCGTACAGGCCGGTTACCCCCGCGAGCCGAAGCGCTACTACCACCGGCAGGGCAATTCCGGTTACCGCAGCAATGATGAAGCCGAACATCGTCATCAGCTTGAGCGGAAAGTAGGAGAAGCTCGTGATCCCGTCCAGTGCCAGTTTCAGCATCTTGCGGAACGGATACTTGCTGGTTCCTGCAAAACGGGCGGGCCGGTCGAACGGAACTTCGGTCTGGCGGAATCCCGTCCACGCCGACATTCCACGAAGGAACCTGTGGCGCTCCGGCATGGAGCTCATCACGTCGACCACATTGCGGTCCAGCAGGCGAAAGTCACCCGAGTCGAGGGTGATCGGAACATCTGCCAGTCGCTGCAGCAGACGGTAGAACGCGGGAACCGCCAACCGGCGGACGATACCTTCGTCCACTCTTGGAGAACGAACCCCAGCAACTATCTTGAAGCCCTCCCGCCAGCGTTCGACGAACCGGGGGATCAGCTCAGGGGGGTCCTGCAGATCGGCGTCCAGGACGATCACGGCTTGACCTCGGGTGTTATCGAGGCCGGCAGTCACTGCGATCTGATGCCCGAAGTTGCGAACGAGCACCAACGGGCGGACCCGGCCGTCCTTGCGGGCCAGGTCCTCGACCATCTCGATGGTGCCGTCGGTCGAACCATCGTCCACGAGGATCAACTCCCACGGCTCCTCAATTGCGTCCATCGTCTTCACGATCCGGCTGTAGAGCTCGTCCAGGCACTCCACCTCGTTGAACAGCGGCACAACCACCGAGAAGGTGGGAAGCTCTAGACCCTTTTCTGAGTCGGAACCTCCTGTGCTCATCGCGCTCCGGCGTCGCTCATCGCCGCCGGCAGCAGCCGGCACGGAGGGCTCTCCTCGACGAGCTTGCGCACCGGTGCAAACAAGCGCCGGTGGATGGGGGATGGCCCGATCATGGCAAGCGCACGTTTGTGGAGCTCGGAGGGGTACCCCTTGTTGGATTCGAAGAGATACTGCGGATACAGCGGGGCCAGACATCGCATGAGCCTGTCCCTTGCCACCTTGGCGACCAGGGAGGCGGACGCTATCGAAACCGACTCGGAGTCGCCCCTCACGATGGTGGTCACCGTCTCGGTGCCCAGCAGGTTCCAGTTGCCGTCGATAAGGAAGGCGTCGGGAGACAGGGTAAGGCTCTCGACGGCCCGTTTTCCCGCCAGACGGGTAGCCGCGGTGAGGCCCATCTCGTCGATCTCCCTCGGCCACGCAAGCCCCACCGACCAGCTCAGGCACTCGTCCCTCACATGCGAGGCCAGCCACTCACGCCGTGGCGCATCGAGAAGCTTGGAGTCCCTGACCTTGTAGAGACGCCTTCCAGGGTGCAGGACGACCACCCCCACCGCAACCGGCCCTGCCCAGGCCCCCAGGCCGACCTCATCCAGTCCGGCGATCAGCTCAGCACCTTCGGCCCGGAGCGCGTTCTCGTACCTCATGGTGGGTACCGGTCGGGTTCGGGCAGCTCGTGGTGTGCCCTGGCCATAGGCTTGGGTCCGATAGGTAGCCTTGAAGCTCATGCAAGAACCCTAACCCCTGGTGCGCTCCGAAAGCTGCAGTTTCGGCCGCGGCCCGGCTTCAATTTGAAGATCGATCAGAACTCGAACCAGGTCAGCCGCTCCAGCGGCCAGATCCTGGCGAAGGCCTTTCCGATGATCGATGAGACCGGAACCGGGCCGAACACACGTGAGTCCCGGGAGTCGGTTCGATTGTCACCCAGGACGAAGACATGACCCTCCGGCACCTTTTGTGCAGGTATGTCGGAGATCGGCTCGGTGGTCTTGCGATAGGGCTCCACCAGCTGCCCGCCGTCGACGAAGACAAGCCCGACCCTCGCCTCGATGGTCTGACCCTCGGTCGCGATCACTCGTTTGATCAGGTCCTGTTCCGACGATTTCAGGCCTATCGCTATCGCCACCTTGTCCATGAACCGGGCGTAGGGGGTGTTGGCCGGAGGGGGCGCCAAAGTTCCCTCGGGCGAGACGAACACGATGATGTCGCCCGGCTGAGGCTGGCCGAACTTGTAGGTGAACTTGTTCACCAGCACACGATCGTTTCTTACGAGGGTGTTTTCCATCGAACCCGAAGGAATGAAAAACGCCTGAATGAGGTAGGTCGTGAGCAGGACGGCGGTGCCCACCGCCACGACGCCCAGGATGGTTATCTCCTTGAACCACTGGCCCAGACTTTGAGTGTGGTCGCCGCGGTCGGCGGCTGCTGCCTTTCGAGCCTTGCGCCCAGACAACGCTTGGGGCGGCCGATCCCCCTCAGGCCGGCGATCCTTGCGGGCGAGCCTGGCTGTGGCGTAAGGGTTTTTGCCGTCGGACGGGCCTACGTCCTCCGGCCGGGATGAGACCATTGCTGGTTCCAGACGCTCCGAGGGCGGCCGATCGGTCGCGGCGATGCGGGTGGTTCTGGGCTTCAAATCCTCACTGATCCGAGCACCGGGCTCGCGGACCTTGCGAGGCTCCGCGTCGGCCCGGCTCTGCGTAGGCGAGGCCTCCATGAGCGAGGTGCGGGCCTGGTCGCGCTGGCGTCCCTCGCCGGTGAGGCGCCGTCTCGGCGGCAGCGGGTCGTTCCAGAAGTCTTCACCGGAGGGTCTGTCGTGCCTCGCCAGGCGCTCAGG
>JBBDRH010000294.1:0-5681 GCA_040905645.1 Actinomycetota bacterium | reverse complement strand
CTCCAAACGGATCTGGTCACGGAGGTGAGTCGGGACGCGACCCTCGCACCACGCACGGATCCGGGCCACGTCGAAATTCGGCGGGACCTGTGGTCATCCTGCCGCGAAGCCGGGGACCGTCTTGTCCAGGGGAACATCGAAGGTGAAGGTGGCGGTGTCCCCGGTCCGCTGCGCGGCGCCGTCGAACACTGCGATGGTGGTTTCCGGCAGGGCCGGATTCGAGTAGATGACGACCAGTCCCAACCCGTCCAGGGGCAGTGCGGTCGCCACCGCAAAGTTCGTGATGCCACCGGTCCCCGACACCTTGGGGACGACTTCCGAGGTGACATCTGCCCGGCCTGAGCTCAAGGTGCCGAAACTGTAGTCGTCCAGCTTGGTGAGCATTACCGGCGAACCGTCGAAGTTGACGGTCGCTTCGGCGGGGCTGGGGGTCCCGGTTTGAAAGTAGCCGTAGAGGTAGGCCTGAACCGGTGTCGACCCCGCCGGCATCTCAGCTCGCAGGTTGGCGCCCAGGGTAGCCGAGAGGCCGTCGGCGGAGTAACCGCCCCGTCCGACGAAGGTGGCCGGCGACGCCGGCGAGGGCTTCTGCAAGAACAACGTCCCGTTTGCGTGTGCCGCCGTTTCCTCGGCGCTCAGGGAGGTGGATCGATTCCTCCGCAGCGGTAGCGGAGTGTCGATTTTCTGAAACGTCTCCGCAACTTGGGCTTTAGTGCTTTTCACGCCGACGTCGGCGAAGGTCTTAGCGACAAGCTCGGATGCGTCGGCTCTTTCCTCCATTCGGCTCATGGCAGCTTGCACCTGGGCCTGTGCACCGACCGCCACCTGTTCGGTCTGGGCGAAAGGAGCCGCTTCAGCGGCAGGTTCGTCGGCGGAGGCCGACTGAGCCGTGCTGAGCACGAGGACCCCGCCGAGCAGTAACCCGGTGAAAGCGAAGGTCTTGCCCGTCGCATCCAGCGACGCCTGCCGCCGCCTTGGATTTCGCCGCTGCTTGCCGGCCAACCCAATTGGGAGCCTCTCTTTGACCGTCCTCATTGTGTTCCTCGGAACACTGGATGTCGATAGTTCACCTGGACTGGCTGCCTTCGTCCCGGGAGCGGAGAACCGGCCGCTTCCTATAATTGAGCTGCACCCAGGTGGAGTAAAGCGGCCGAATGGGCGCGCCTCGAAAGCGCGCTAGCGGAAAGGCTTCGTGGGTTCAAATCCCACCTCCACCGCATTGTCATGTCGCGAGACATCGCGGACACATGTAGCGGATCGAGGACTCGCCCGCCTTGCCGGAGAGCCTTGTCGGCGGTGCGGATGGCGTTCGTTCGGACGCTGAAAGCGGAATTATGGCTAAGCTCGACGAGGATATCGGCGAGCTTGTGGCAAGTGGTCTGTAGTACCAAGAAGGAGGAGGACTCGACGGTGGAAGAAATGTCATCACCTAAGGCCCCGACGGCCGCCCGCCCCGGCCCTGCGCGGAGGGGTCATATCGGTTGGATTGTGGCCGGGTCGTTAGTCACCGGCCTTGTTGTCGCCCTGCTTCTCGTCGCCGCGCCGTTCATCCCTCCAGAGGAGAGCCGGGTCAGCGGCGGAGTCCTGCTGGGATTCGCGCTGGGCTGGGCGATGTTGGCCGTGCTCTCGGTGCGGCTCACCGACCAACCCCAGCGATGGGCCGCGGCGCCCGCAGTCTTCATTGGTGTGAGCGGTCTTCTCCTGGTTGGGTTCGGCTCCTCGGTGCAGGAGGTGCTGAGCTGGGTGTGGCCCCCCGCGCTGCTGGCTTTGGTGGTTTGGATGATCGTGCAGACCCATCGTCAGCTGCGGAGCCGAAGCGGGCGATGGCTGCTCTACCCGGTGATGGGGACGTTGGCCCTTGCCTCGGTGGGCGGCGGCTACGAAACGGTGCGTGAGGCGCTCGACGCGAACGCCTACCCGATGCCTGGTCAGTTGATCGATGTCGGCGGATACCGGTTGCATCTGCACTGCACCGGCTCAGGCAGTCCCACTGTGGTGCTCGAGGCAGGAGGCGGCGACATGTCTTCGGTCTTCGGTTGGATAGCGCCGGCCGTGGCCCGTGACACCCGGGTCTGCGTGTACGACCGGGCGGGCCGGGGCTGGAGCGAGCCCGCCGAAGCCGCCCAGGACCGCGCGGAGATTGCGAGGGACTTTCGCACGTTGCTGCATCGCGCAAACGTCCCGGGGCCCTACGTCCTGGCAGGGCACTCTTTCGGTGGCCTCTACGTACGCGCCTTTGCAGCCCGTTATCCCGACGAGGTCGCCGGAATGGTGCTGGTGGACTCCACCGCTTCGAGGTCGTCGGCGACACCTGCCGACGACGGGGGCTCCTACGACATCATGGACCGTGTCTCCGCATTGGTCTCGTCCTCGGCACGAGTGGGGTCGGGGCGCCTGGCCGGGTATCTCGACTACAGCACCCTGCCGCCGCAGTCTCGGGACGAGGTTCGTGCCAGGGGCGCGACCACAAGCCATGTTGGCAGCTTTGTCGACGAGTACGTCCAGGCAACGGCCTCGATGGATCAAGCACATTCACTCGTTGACTTCGCCGACAAGCCGCTGGTCGTCCTGACGGCCGGCAATGGAAGTGATGCTGCCTGGTTAGCTGCGCAGAATGAAATGGCCACGTTGTCGACCAACAGCGTGCACCGCGTCATCGACGGGGCCACCCACGCATCGCTGATCCAGGAGAAAGAAGACGCCGCCGCCACCACTCAAGCAATCCTCGACGTAGTCGCATCGGTCCGGAGCGCAGGGCAGCTGGTCAGGTGATCGGAGGTTCACGTCAAAGCCGCCGTTCTGCTGGCATTTGGCCAAGAACCATGCTCTGCCGGACGGCAACAACGGGCAGGCTTTATGGCGATGGTTGAGTTCGTTCGCGTGGTCCATCCGGCTGTTCGGTCCGGGGGTTGCGCTCATCGTTTGACCTCCTCGGATTGAAGGGGGCCAGGGGCCTAGTAGGGCATGATGGAGTAACTGGACGGGACACAGGGTTGGTGCGGGAAGGAGACGTGACCATGCGAGTCATGATGTTTGTCAAGGGGGATCCGGAGCCGGGCGCGCTCCCGAGCAACGAGCTCCTTGAAGAGATGGGCAGGTTCAACGAGGAACTGGCCAAGGCCGGGGTGCTGCTGGATCTGGCCGGGCTCCACCCCAGCGCCGAGGGCTTTCGCGTGAGGTTCTCCGGCGGGAAGCCCATCGTCGTCGATGGGCCGTTCACCGAAACGAAAGACATCGTGGCCGGTTACTGGATCCTCCGGCTGAACTCGATGGAAGAGGCCCTCGAGTGGGCCAAGCGTGTCCCGGTCCACGTCCCCGTCGAGTACGGCGGGGAGGGCGATGTCGAGATCCGCCAGATCTTCGAGCCGGAGGACTTCGATGACGGCCCACAAGGAAGGACATGAGCCACTGACGGGACCGCTCCGATGAGGCCGAGAGCGACGGCCCCGGGCTGCACCGCGTGACCGGTGCGCTGTTCGTCGTGGGAGGTGTCGCCTTCGCTGTTTCTGCGACGGTGTTGTCCTCTGCGTTCAACTGGCCCGACATTCCGCGAGAACCGGCGGGCGTGGTCCTGCAAGCGTTCGTCGCCGGCGGTACGAGCCTCGTGTGGATCTGGTTCGCCACCGCGTGGACCTACGCGATCCTGATCGTGCCCATCCTGCTGCTGCCGGCCGCACTTGGCCGCCGCCACGACGCTGGGCTGCGTGCGGCGACATACTTGGGAGCCACCTCGGTGGTCCTGTCGCTGATCGGGTTCCTGCGCTGGGTCTTCGTGGTTCCTGGCCGACTCCTACGTCGGCGGTGACGCTACCAGCCAGGCGGCGGCAGCCGCGGCGTGGACCGCCCAGCACCAGTTCGGCGGGGCCTTGCTCGGCGAGCATCTCGGGCAGCTGTTCGTTATCGCCTGGTCGGTCACCGTGAGCGTGCTCATCGTGCGCACCGGGGTGCTGCCGCGCTGGGCCGGTTGGACGGGGCTAATCGCCAGCGGGCTATACCTGCTCAACCAGGGGGACATCCTCGCCACCGCCGTCCCCGGCTTCCCCGTCTGGGACCTCGCCGGACTGCTCGGTAGTTCTGTGGGGATTGTGGGTGCTCGCACTTGGCATCACCCTCCTGGGCCGTTCAAGCAGCCCGGCAGGACAGAGAAAAATCAGTGATCCTGTCCCGGAGTGAGCTTTGTCGGCGCCCGCCCTCTGATTGGCGCGACTGAAGACCTCAGCCTTCCCCTCTAAAGTGCGTGGTCAGCTATTGAAGCTGGATCCCCACGCACGCTGCGAGAGTCCAAGAATCTGTTCCCGCAGCGAAGACTATCTGGACGGGTCGCAACAAAGCTGCAATCCCGGCTCGTTAATCTGGTCCCGTAATCGCCAGAAAGGAACGGACATGATTCTCCGGATGGCACGCAAGCTCAAGAGCGTACTCCTCAGCCTGTTCAAACCGGAGGAGGGCGACCAGATCGCAAAGGCCCAACTGGGCATGGGATCCTACGACCTCGGCATCGATCACAAAGCCGAGTGGTAGCCGGCGTCACAGCCTCGCAATAGGAAGTGGCTAGTATCTTGGCCCAAACCTGGGCGCGGTGACGCCGGACTTCTCGAGCAGCTTGATCGCTCGCCCCCGCTGGCCCGGTACGCCTCGAGAAGCTCCAGTATGCGAGCATCGTCGGCTCGACGATTTACTGGCCTGATCCCCGTCCGAGGCCTGCATCCCTTGCCCGGATGATTGCCTGCGCCCTATCGGCCACCTGCAGATCGTCCACCCGCAAAGGGCGAGATGATCGCTGGAAAACGCTTGGCTATCGGGCGATCGTCCCGGTGAACCTCTCGCTCCCTTTCATGTCGTTGTCGGGGTCGTACGTGACCTCCATTTGACCGGATCCCTGCAGCTCCTCGAAAGCGCCGGTGCCGCTCAGGATCTTCCAAGGGCCACTCTGCGTCTGGCCCTGCGGTTCGCCCGGGGTGAAGCCGATCCTCAGGCGGCCCTCGGGGCAGGAAAAGGTCCTGTCCACCGACCCGATCTCGTCGTTTCCGTGCTGGTCGCTGAACGTACCACTGGGGCAAAGAGGCGAGTCTCCGATAGAGGACCCGTTCAGGACCTCGCCTGTGAAGGGTTCCTCTACAAAAGAAATGCGCGTGTTTATCAGGATCGCCTCGCCGCTCTCGGTGGCGGGTGGAGTACTAGCTTCGACGTCCGGGGCGGTGCCCGCGTCCCTAGCATCGTCGCCGCAGGCCGCGAGCCCGATTACTGCGACCGTCAGTCCCACAGAGAGCAATGCGCGGACCATTAAGTGGTGAGTCGAGCTCGGCATCCCTCCCCCTCACGCCGATCAGCACGCAAATCTAGCACACTCGTGGCGCCATCCATGGCGGACATGGATCCGAGGTTCGACGGCCTCCTACGACCAGAGCATTGTCAAGGACAGCGAGACCGCTCGCATGAAGTACCAGCAGTCTTTCGAGCGCTCTTCACAGTTTAGGAGGGCGAAGTGTGGCCTGGTTAGAACGCGCCTCACCGGGCATGGTGACTACGTTCCCCCAAAACAATCGCAAGGAAAGAGAAGCTCATGCGTGCGACCCTCATGTACCGAGCCGGCGACGTACGAGTGCAAAGCGTGCCGGACCCGTCGATCATCGAACCCACCGACGCGATCATCCGCGTCGTCCGCTCCTGCATTTGCGGCAGCG
>JBBDRH010000293.1:0-5684 GCA_040905645.1 Actinomycetota bacterium | reverse complement strand
AGATCACGCGGGACTCGTCGTGCAGCGGCCGCCTCGCGAGCGACCTTCGGGACCCTCTCTCGAGCAGCAGGCCGCACCGGCCGGAGGCCGGCTCGATCGGCTCAGAGACACCGTTCTGCGGCATGACCGAGAACTTGTCGAGCTTGAGCTTCAGGCGGGCGAGGCTCGTGTAGCGCCAGGGCTCTTCCTTCTCCCCGGGCAGCTCCATCTTCTCGAACCAGGCCCAGGATTCGAGCCGGCGCTCGAGCACCCAGTCGGGCTCCCCGAGCGCGGCGCTCAGAGCCTCGACATCAGACCTTTCAAAACCCATCAGTCCCCCATGCTTCTGTACTGCGAACAAAACACCCGATTTGGCACCGCGGCGCCACAATAGGCTTGACAGATTCGGCGCCCGGCTTCATCCACGATCGCGTGACCGACGGTCGATGACCTCACAGGGCGGGCCCGCCGCGCCCTCCAGTCCAGAATTAATCCAGGTCCCAGACAACGCGCGTCGCCGGAGCCATTCTAAGACGATTCCAAAGGTTGGCCTTAGCCTATGGACCCCTCCATCTGAAGTTGGATCAACCTGTTGAGCTCCACCGAGTACTCGAGCGGCAGCTCCTTGGTGATCGGTTCGATGAATCCTCGAACAATCAGGCTCATGGCTTCGGTCTCATCGATCCCGCGACTCTGCAGGTAGAACAGCTGCTCGTCGCCGATCTTCGAAACCGTGGCCTCGTGGCCCACCGATCCCGTCTGCTCCTCGATCTCGTTGTACGGGTAGGTGTCGGAGCGAGAATCCTGGTCCAGGATCAGCGCATCGCAGCGAACGGTGGATCGAGCGTTGGTTGCCCCATCGTCGATCCGGACCAAACCTCGGTAACCCGCACGACCGCCGTCCTTGGAGATCGACTTGGAGACGATGGTCGACTGCGTGTTCGGAGCCACATGCGTGACCTTCGCACCGGCGTCCAGATGCATGCCGGTCCCTGCGTAAGCCACGGAGAGGATCTCCGCCTTGGCGCCCTCGCCCTTCAGGATGACCGCCGGGTACTTCATGGTCACCTTGGAGCCGAGGTTGCCGTCGATCCACTCCATGGTGGCGTCCTTATAAGCGACTGCCCGCTTGGTCACCAGGTTATAAACATTGTTCGACCAGTTCTGGATGGTCGTGTAACGGCATCGAGCCCGGTCCTTGACCACGATCTCGACCACCGCGGAGTGCAGCGAGTCGCTGGAGTAGGTGGGTGCGGAGCAGCCTTCGACGTAGTGAACCCAGGACTCGTCCTCGCAGATGATCAGGGTGCGCTCGAACTGGCCCATGTTCTCCTGGTTGATCCGGAAGTAGGCCTGGAGCGGCACCTCGACGGATACGCCCTTGGGCACCCAGATGAAAGACCCGCCCGACCAGACTGCGGTGTTCAGAGCGGCAAACTTGTTGTCGTTGGCCGGGATGATCGTCCCGAAGTACTGCTTGACTAGATCGGGGTGCTCCCGGAGTGCGGTGTCCATGTCGGTGAAGATCACACCCATGTCCTCGAGGTGCTTCTGGGTGGAGTGGTAGACCACCTCCGACTCGTACTGGGCGGTCACTCCCCCGAGGAAGTTCTTCTCCGCCTCAGGGATCCCGAGCTTGTCCCACGTGTTCCGGATGGCCTCGGGCATGTCTTCCCAGTTCTTCACCAGGTTGGTGGGCTTGATGTAGTAGTAGATGCTGTCGAAGTCGATGGTCGACAGGTCAGCGCCCCAGGTGGGCATCGGACGGCGGTAGAAATACTCGAGTGCCTTGTGGCGGTTGACGCGCATCCAATCCGGCTCGTTCTTGCGGTCGGAGATCATGTCGATCACCTCATGCGAAAGCCCGCGCGAGGGAGCCACGTCGTACGACGTGGCGTCGTGCCAACCGTACTTATAGCCTTCTTGAATCCTTCGGACCGCTTCGTTCTCCGCGAGAACCGGGTCAATTTCTTCAATCGCCATGGGAACCCTTTCCGGGGGAAGAATGGGGCGCCTAGGGGGCTTCCTGTGTAATGCGCCTTTGAGTGATGACTTCCAATTCAGCTTAACAGTTTACCCAAAGGTGTTCTATAGGCACTTTTCGCGATTAGTCGTGCCCGTCCATTTGAGGCTATGGGGGAGGGCTGGGGATGGTGGTTCCGGGAGCTGGGGACGGAGCGGTGGGCTCTTCCTCGGGCGGGGGCTCCTCCTCAGGCGGGGGCTCCTCCTCGGGCGGGGGCTCGGTTGTGGGTTCCGGCGGCACCGTTGTGGGCTCCGTGGGGGGAGTCGGGGCCGTGGTGGGTACCGGTGGAGTGGTGGCCTTGGGGGCCACCACGCCCACGCCCGGCTGAAAACGACCGGACGGGGTTGGACTGGGATCGGTCAAGGGCACCAGGGGGTTATTGAACATCGAGAAAGCGATTGTCGCCAGGAGCAGCAGAGCCAGCACGACGATGCCTCCCACCACCGCCCGCTTGGGGAACGCCGACTCCTCCCGCTCCCGTACCATCGGTGAGATGACCTCGGTCTCGTCGGTGGGGAACTCCGGCGCCACCATCGTCCTATCGACGGGGGCGGCCGCCGCCACCACCGCCCGCTCCGGTTCCGGTTCGTCGGCGCCCACCGGAACCGCAGCGTAGGAGGCGGTTGCCGAGGGGTCGCCCTGAAGGCTCTGAAGCAGCTGCTCGGCAAGCTGGTTGGCATCCTGCTGGCGGCGGGCAGGGTCCTTGGACAATGCCTTCATCACCACCTCCTCCAGGGCGCGGGGCACCTTGGGGTTCAGGCGCGAGGGGGGTGTGGGCTTTTGATTATTGAGCTTGTTGATCATCTCCATGAGCGTCTCGGCCACAAACGGCGGCCTTCCCGTGAGCATCTGATAAACGAGCGCCCCCAGGGAGTAGATGTCCGACCGGTAGTCGACCTCGTCGCCCCTCGCCTGCTCGGGCGAGAGATAGGCGACGGTACCGAGGACCGCTCCCACCTGCGTCAGCGAACCGGCAGTCGCCGCCTTCGCTATGCCGAAATCCATCACCTTCACGAATCCGTTGTCGCTGACCATGATGTTGCCCGGCTTCACGTCGCGGTGGACGATTCCTTTTTCGTGCGCAGCGGCAAGGGCTCGCCCAATGTCGGCGCCGATGGATGCGGCCCGCTCCGGCGACAGGGGCCCCTCGGCCTCGAGGATCTCCTGGAGGGTCCGGCCCTCGACGTACTCCATGACGATGTAGTGCACACCGGCCTCCGCGCCGGTGTCGTAAACCGCAACGATGTTGGGGTGGGACAGGGCCGCAGCAGCCTGCGCCTCGCGGCGAAACCGAATAAGGAAGCTGGGGTCCTTCGCCAGGTCTTCCGAGAGCACCTTCACCGCGACGGTGCGGGCCAGCGTGAGGTCCGTGCCCTTGTAGACCCCTGCCATGCCGCCGAGCGCTATCAAGGAGTCGATCCGAAATCGATCCTTGATCTTCTTCAGCTCAGGCACTTCGGCTCCTCGCTCGCCGCCACAACGACATCATCAATGTACCCACTAATTTCGCCCGGCTTGTAACGTGACAATAGGTGAGATCTCCAAAACGCGTCATTCCCGGCCCCGGCCAGGAGTCTGTCTGGGACTATCCCCGGCCTCCGCGCGTCGAACCCGCCACCCGACACGTGAGGATCGAGCTCGGGGGCCTCGTGATCGTCTCGTCTCCCAACGCTCTGCGAGTGCTCGAAACAGCCGGGGCGCCCACCTACTACATACCTTATAAGGACATAAAGATGGAGCACCTGCGGCCCTCCTCGGGCCCCCAGACCTGGTGCGAGTGGAAGGGTGCGGCGACCTACTTCGACGTCGTCGCCGGCAAGGGGGCGGCCGAACGAGCAGTTTGGACCTACCCCGACCCGCTCCCCAACTTCAAACAGCTCCTGGATCACTACTCCTTCTATCCGGGCAAAGTCGCCTGCTACCTGGACGACGAGCCGGTCACTCCCCAGCCGGGAGGCTTTTACGGCGGTTGGGTCACCAGCGACATCGTCGGGCCCATCAAGGGAGAGCCCGGCTCGGCGGGCTGGTAGCCGCTCTCGCCGAGCCATCCCCGCCAAGCCGGATCAACGCCAGAAGGGATCCGACGACTCGAAGTAGTCCTCGGACTCCCGATACCCCTCGTCCCACCTGTCGTCGACATTCCGGTAGGCGCCCCGGGCTCCGGACTCGAACGGATTTTGCCGATGAGTCCCCCAGATGAGGTTGGACGCCAGATAGGCGGGCCAGAAAATCCATCCGGAGTAGCGAAGGAACTGCCGGCGGGCATGCCACAGCTCATGGTTGATCAGGCGATCACGTTTGTCCGGTCCCATCCGGTCCCAGGCTCGCCGGGTGATGAAAACGGTGGAGGTCGGAGTGAAGCCACTCGCGATCCGGGCAACGAGCGCCCCCGACAGCCCGCCGATGAAGATCAACGATCCGGCCCGCAGCCCGATGCCGGGATGCTCCGCTTTTCCCGCAAAGGACGGATAGAAGCCCAGAGTGCCCAGAAATCCGAGCGTGTTGCTGAGAAGGTCAAAAGGGAAGCTCAACAGGGCGACCGCGCCGGCACGCGGCCCCTCCCATGCGGAGGCACCCAGGTTGTGAATGGTAAAAGCCATTCCGAGGATCGGTGCGCCCACCACAGCCGCAGGAAACGTCAGGAGGGTCCATACCGGATGGAGCCTCGCCGATGCACCGCCCCTATCGAACCCGGAAACTTCGCTCAGCTTGCGGCTCCTGCCAGTCGACTTCTACCGATTCGACCCTGGCGTAGGAAGGACCGGTGCGGCACCAGCCGACCATCGACTCCACTGCGCCTGGTTCACCTTCGAACACCGCCTCGACCCGGCCGTCGGAGAGATTGCGCACCCAGCCGTTGACTCCCCTGGCCCGCGCCAGCCGTTGAGCTTCCTGCCGGAAGAATACGCCCTGGACCCGGCCGGATACGAGAACGTGAGCCCTCTTGATGGCTCCGTCGCCGATGGTTTGTTCCGCTACGCCGTGGCGGCGTCGATGAGGCCGTAGCGCCGCCGGATCGATTTGGTCAGGGTCCCGAAGACCAGGGAGTCGATCACGATTCCGATCACCAGGATGATGATCATCGTGGCAATCACTGCCGGAGCGTCGGAGAAGTCCCTTGCGTACTGCAGCTGGACCCCCAGAGGCCTCGGGAACCCGATGTTGGCCAGGAGCTCGGCGGCCATCAGGCTCCGCCATGAGAATGCCCAGGCTTGTTTGAGCCCCCCGACAAAAGAGGGAAGGGCCGCCGGAATGATCACATACCGGTAGGCGGCGAGCCCTCTGGCCCCCAGCACCTTGCCTGCCCGCAGGAGCACGGGCGGCACGTGATCGATGCCGTTGATGAGCCCGTTGGCCACCGACGGAGCGGCACCCAGAACCACCACAAAAAAAATTGCACCTTCGCTCAGCTGGAAGAGCAGCACCGCAAGGGGAAACCAGGCGATCGAGGGCATGGTCTGAAGACCGGTGATCAGGGAGCCGACCGCCGTGCGAAGCACCTTCGACTGTGAAACGGCGAGCCCGATGGCTCCGCCAATCACCAGCGAGAAGGAGTACCCCAGAGCTGCTCGCTTGAGCGTCGCGGCGACCGAGCCGAAGATCTCCCCGCGGGCGAACATCTCCCCCAGCTCGCGCAGGACCGTCAGCGGCGCCGGCAGGGCGTACTCGCTCTTCCATCCGG
>JBBDRH010000292.1:0-5690 GCA_040905645.1 Actinomycetota bacterium | reverse complement strand
ACCGCAGTCCTCCTTAGTGTCCTCACCCCCTCAGCATTGCCAGCTGCGACCTCCACCGCGACCCAGACTGCCGCGTTGCAGAAGACCCGGGCTCAGATTACGGAGATTCGCAAAAAGCTTGCCGCCGCTCAGGGCAAGGCCAACCAGATCGAGGCAGAGGTCGGCAAGCTCGATAAACAGATCGATTCCCTCAACACACAGATTTCCACCGGCGAGCACGACATCTCATCGCTGGAGTCCGACATCCGCAGCGCCCAGACTCAGATCGACGAGCTCCAGGCCAGATACGAGAAGGCCGCGAACGCCTCCAACGAGCGCGCCCGGCGGCTCTACAAAAAAGGCCCGGCTGAAGCGGTGGCCATGCTCTTCTCCGCGGGGTCCGTCATGGAGCTCTCCCGGATGCAAGTCTGGTTCGAAAAGTCGTCGGAGCAGGACTCGAAGATCATCGTCGACACCGCCAGGCTCAAGCGGGAGCTCACAATCAAGCAGAACGAGCTCAACACCATCAAGAACGATCTCGGCGCCCAGCGCGACTGGCTCGAGGCTCGTAAGGACCTCGCCTCCGCAGCACGCACAGACCGCAACACGGCCCTGCAGAGCGTTCAGCAGGAGATCGAGAAATCCAAGCAGCACATCGAGGGCCTGCAGGCGGATAGCGACCGGCTGGCCGCAGCGCTCAGCAGGCAGGCATCCCGCTCGGGAGAGGGTGGATCCTCCGAGGGTGTGGCGTCACGGTCGGGCTTCGTCCGGCCGGTGGGCGGAAGAGTGACCTCCGGCTTCGGACGCCGCTGGGGCCGCGCCCACACCGGCGTGGACCTGGACGGAAGGACCGGGGACCCGATCCGTGCCGCGAAGGCCGGAAGGATCCTGGGAGTGTCCTGCGGAGGCGGCTACGGCAACTGCACCCTGATCGACCACGGGGGCGGCGTCACCACCCTCTACGCCCACATGAGCCGCAAAGTCGTCGCCTCGGGATCGGTCAGCAGGGGCCAGCTGATCGGATATGTGGGCTGCACCGGTTCCTGCACCGGGGCCCACCTGCACTTCGAGGTGAGGGTGAACGGACGACCTCAGAACCCGATGAGGTACATCTAGGCTCAGGCCCACGTGGGGGCCTCTAAGAAAACCCCCGCCCGGCCTCTCTAAGATCCGGCCCCCCGCCAAGCCTCTAAGGAAAAAACCCCGCCGGCGGCGGGGTTTTTTTGGAATCAGGTGGTCCTAATCGGCGACGATGGCGAGAATATCGCGCTCATTGAGGATCATGAGGTCCTCGCCCCCCACCTTGACCTCGGTGCCGCCGTACTTGGAGAAGATCACTCGATCGCCCTCCTTGACATCCAGGGGGATGCGCTGGCCCTCGTGATAGGCACCCGGCCCCGCTGCCAGCACGGTGCCCTCCTGGGGCTTCTCCTTGGCAGTGTCGGGGATAACCAGTCCTGACGGAAGTGCATTCTCCGTCTCTTCGACCCTGATCAGTACGCGATCTCCAAGTGGCTTAAGACCCATAAACACTCCTCCTATGGCTTCGTTTGGAATCGACAGAAATCAAAACCCTTCGCGCAGCCAGATTAGCACTCACGGCCCGAGAGTGCTAATGGCGGCATCACAGGGGGGGAGCCAGTGCCGCATCAGGCACTAGGCGATTCGCAGATTCGGGTCGGGCTCTACCTCGATGTCGGTCCTGATCCCCCTGATGAACCGGTAGTGGCCGCAGCAGGCCACCATCGCAGCGTTGTCGGTGCAGTAGACCTGTGAGGGATAGTGCAGCCGCAGCTCCGACTCCTCGCACTTCACCGTGAGCAGCTCTCGGAGGCGTGAGTTGGCGGCCACTCCCCCGGACATGAACACCGTAGGCACCCCGTGCTCCTGCGCGGCCTTGATGGTCTTCGACACCTGGACATCCACGGCCGCCTCCTGAAATGAGGCGCACACATCCTCGAGCTTGGGTGGAGTCCCCGCCGCCTCCTGCTTGCGCATGTAGTCCTGAACCGAAGTCTTCAGGCCGGAGAAGGAGAAGTCGTAGCCCTGCTTCATCACTGCCCTGGGGAACCTTATCGCCCGCCGGTTTCCGCCCAACGCCATCTGGTCGATCGCCGGCCCCCCGGGAAACCCGATGCCCAGGTAGCGCGCCACCTTGTCGAAAGCCTCTCCGGCCGCATCGTCAAGCGTTTCGCCGAGGACGTCGTAAATCCCGTGAGCGAGCATGTGAACCAGCAACGTATGCCCGCCCGAAACAATCAAACCCACCGCCGGCGGCTGGAAGTCCAGGTGCTCGATGAAGTTTGCGTAGATGTGCGCTTCCAGATGGTTGATGGCCAGGAGCGGAACCTCCAGGACCGAGGCCAGCGACTTGGCCGCAGCCACCCCGACAACCAGCGAGCCGATCAAACCCGGGCCGACGGTTACCGCAATCGCCGACATGTCCCACAGGGTTAGGTCTGCCGTGCGGAGCGCCTCCGCAATCGCCGGGTTGATCGCCTGCACGTGGGCCCGGGACGCGACCTCCGGGACGACCCCGCCGTACTTGCTGTGGAGATCGGCGGAGGAGGAGATGACGTTGGCCAGCACGTCGTGGGGCCCGCGGAGAATCGCCACGCAGGTTTCGTCGCAGGAGGTCTCGATGCCCATGATGAGCCTCTCCTCCTGCGTGGACTCGAGCGGGTCCAGCTTCATCTGCGGCTTGGTCTGAAGCGACGGAATGGTCTCGCTCACGACCGGCCCCCCATTCCCGGCGCCGTGTTCTCGAGGCGGCTGCGCAGCTCATCGAGCTTGTCCGCGTAGATGTCCAAATCGGTGCCGTCGACGAACATCACAATGGCATCTTCACCGGTCTCAACGTAGTACCCGGGCCGCAGGCCGACCGGCCTGAACCCGAACAGCTCGTACATTCTCTGAGCCCCGTAGTTGGACCTGCGGACCTCCAGTGATACCGTGTGCGCCCCGCGGCCGATGGCGGCATCCATCAATCCGAGCATGAGCTTGAGGCCGATGTGGTGGCGGTGGTACTCGGGATCGACCGCGATGGTGGTGATGTGGGCCTCCAGCCCGGAGGTGATCAGACCCCCGTAACCGACCACGGTGGATTCGTGACGAGCCACGAAGTAGATCCGATCAGATCTGCGGACGATCTCCTGCAGGAACAGGGCGGAGCTCCACGGACGCGGGTAGACCTGGGCCTCGATCCTCATCACCTGGCGGACGTGGCGCCGGCGCATGGGCACCAGATCCACCTGGCCGGCCTCGATTTGTTTGCGGGGTGCGACGGCGCTCACGCGGTCTTGCCTTTCTCCCAGTTGATCTCAGCATCCGAGCGTCGCATATACAAAGGCTCCAGGTCGAACATTCGGTCGAAGTCCTCGCGAAAGAGTCTGGGCAATGCCAGCTCAACCAGAGAGGAGGCCCGCGGGAACGCATTGGCGATCGATCCGAACTCGACTTTCCTTCTAGTTTCCAACATGTGACGGTAGAGCAGCGCGCCGTTGCCCACCAGCAGAATCTCCTCGGTCCGCGCCTCCATCTCGACCAGCAGCTTTTCCGGCGACGCCACCACATACTCGCTTACCCGCGTGACCCCACCCGGGACCGCCTTGTAGAAGGCGAAGAAGACCTCGTTTCGTTTGGCGTCCAGCACCGGGCAGATCAGCTTGTTCGAGTACCTGATCTCAAAAGCCAGCAGGTCGAGGGAGGGCACGCCCACGATGGGGACGGAAAGTGCCTGAGCGAGGGTCTTGGCGGTGGCCACCCCCACACGCATGCCGGTGTAAAGTCCGGGGCCCAGGCCCACCGCGACTGCCGACAGGTTCCGGTAGGTGAGGTCCGCCTCCTTCATCAGGAACTCGACCGCCGGCATCAGGAACGATCCGTGGGAGGCACCCCTGGAGATCAGGCAGGAGCCGATAATTCCCTGCTCCGATCCTATGGTCACCGATGCCCAGGGGGTGGAGGTCTCCATGCCTAGAACGAGCAATGGACCTCCCGGTAGCGCCGGTGATGCCCTGGCCCACCTGCAGCCATCAGTTGTTGCGCCCCGACTCGCGAGGGTTGCCGGGAGAGAAGTCCTGGGCGAAGCTTCCCGGCTGGGTCTTTGCCTTCGCGCTCGGCGGATCGGCATTCAGCTCGGCCGCCACCTGGCCGATCAGCTGTACTCGATTCACCCAGGCTTCTCCTTTGCCAATGAAGCTCATGGTCCGCTCATCTCCGCCCCCGTGGCGCAGCTCGACCTTGAGGTGGTCCTTGGGAAGCAGAGCCTCCACCCGGTCCCCCCACTCGATCGCCACCACGTAGGACGGGTCCAGGAACTCATCGTAGCCAAGGTCGATGACGTCCTGGACCCGGCCGAGACGGTAGATATCCATATGCATCAGCGGAAAACGCCCTCCCAGATACTCCTTCATGAGGATGAACGTGGGGCTGGTCACCTTCTCGACTATCCCCAAGCCGCGGGCCAGGCCCTGAACAAATGTCGTCTTCCCGGCGCCCAGGTCACCGGCCAGCACGATCATGTCTCCCGGAACCAGGATGGGCGCCAGAGACTCTGCCAGCTGTTTGGTCTCCGCGGCCGACCGCGTTTTCAGGACCAGTGGTTTCCTGGACTGGCCGGAACCTCCCACCACTAGAAGAGGCTACCCTGCTCTAGCAGCGCCTCTGCATGGGTAGCCTTGGCCGCCGGCGCCGGCTCAGGCGCCGGCTCTACCGCTTTCGAAGCCGAAAGTTGTTTGCCGATCAGATCGAAGTCGGACCTGATTGCCTTCCATGCGGGAGAGCCCTCTCCACCGGAGTGAAGCGCCGATGCGGGGTGAAAGGTGGGGATCACCTTGGCGCCGAACGCCTGGAAGACCCCTCCCCGGACCCTGGAGATCGACACCTGCCGCTGCAGGATGTAGCGCGTGGCAAAGTTGCCGAGCGTGACGATGACCGTGGGTTTGATGAAATCGATCTGGGCCCGGAGGTAGGGACTGCAGGTCTCGATCTCGTCGGGCTGCGGATCACGGTTGCCCGGCGGCCTGCACTTGATGACGTTGCATATCACGCACCGGGTCCTGTCGAGACCGATCGACGCCAGCATGCCGTCCAGAAGTTTCCCCGCAGCCCCGACAAAGGGCTTTCCCTGGCGGTCCTCGTGAAAGCCGGGGGCCTCGCCCACGAACATGAGGTCCGATGCAGGGTTGCCGTCCAGCCAGACCACCTGCGTCCTCCCCTTCGACAGGCGGCATTTGACACAGCCCAGCGCTTCGACCCTCGCCTCGTCAAGTGTGGTGAACGCCAATTGGGACCCCCCGGGCACTCCTGCTAGCGACCCATAATAACCACTGGCCCTAAGCCCGATCTAAGGCCGCCAGAATGGTGAGCCGGCATGACTCGGCGCTTGGGAGCTCACGCACCTGATGTCGCAATTCGACATCCCAAGCGCTTTGTGTTTCGCGAGGCACACTCAAGAATTCTTGCCGGACAAAGCCGACTCCTTTAACTGCTCTCAGTATCGCCTCGGCCTCTGAGCTGAACGCACCAGTCCTAGCCAAGCCGGCAAGATCGAACAGATCTCTGGGAGCGTGGCGGTCGTAGTAAGCCTCATGCTTCATCGCGGCAAAAGTCGCCAAACTTGGACAAGAAAGTGAAACCGTGGGTGGGAGATCTGGATACCGCAAATTGACCTCGCTACCCTGAAATTGCCAACTCGGCCGCTCCGAATG
>JBBDRH010000291.1:0-5710 GCA_040905645.1 Actinomycetota bacterium | reverse complement strand
TTTTCCCCCGAGGCTGCCCAGTTTTCGGCGATCTTGGCATCGAACACCACCCTGCCCACGGCGGCGCCCGGCGAGGCATTCAGGCCGGTGGCGACCACGTTGATGCCTGCGTTGGGGTCGAATTGGGGGTGCAGCAACTGGTCCAGGGCCGCCGGATCCACTCTCAGGACCGCCTCCTCCTTGGAGATGGCGCCCTCGTTGTGGAGATCGACTGCGATCTTGACCGCGGCTCCGGCGGTGCGCTTTCCGATGCGGGTCTGGAGCATCCACAGCTTGCCCTTTTCGACGGTGAACTCGATGTCGCACATGTCGCGGTAGTGCCCCTCCAGCCTGGCCATGATGCCGGTCAGCTCCTCGTACGAGGCAGGGTCCGACTCCTTCAGGGAATCGAGCTGAAGGGGCGTGCGCGCCCCGGAGACCACATCCTCGCCCTGGGCGTTGGGAAGGTACTCGGCCAGGTAGGACTTGGATCCGGTGGAGGCGTCCCTGGTGAATGCAACGCCGGTGCCGGAATCCTCGCCCAGGTTGCCGAAGACAACTGCCTGAACGTTCACCCCGGTGCCCAGCGAGTCCGGGATCTTGTTCTGACGCCGGTAGATGCGGGCCCGGTCGCCGCTCCAGGACCTGAAGACTGCTTCGATCGCCAGCCTGAGCTGCTCGGTGGGGTCGTCGGGGAACGAGGCTCCGGTCTTCTCCCGCACACTTTGTTTGAACCGCTCGACCACCTTCTGGAGAGCATCGATGCCCAGAGCAGAGTCCTCGGCCACGCCCGCCTCCGCCTTCGCCTTCTCCAGAGCGTGCTCGAACTCCTCCCCCGGAACCCCCATGACGATCTTGCCGAACATTTGGATGAAGCGCCGGTAGGCGTCGTAGGCAAACCTCTCGTCGCCCGACTGCTTGGCCAGCCCATGCAGGCTCTGGTCGTTCATGCCCAGGTTCAGGACGGTGTCCATCATGCCGGGCATGGAGAACTTGGCACCCGAACGAACCGAGACCAGCAGGGGGTTGTCGGCATCTCCCAGCTTTTTGCCCATCTTGGACTCCAGGCCGGCGACGTGTCCGGCAACCTCGTCCATCAGGCCCTCGGGCAAGGCCCCGGTCTCCATGTAGATGCGGCAGGCGACGGTCGTGATCGTGAAGCCCGGGGGGACCGGCAAGCCCAGGTTGGTCATCTCGGACAGGTTGGCGCCCTTACCGCCCAACAGGTCCTTTTTGTCCCTGTCCCCTTCTTCGAAGTCGAAGACGTAGCGCGTCGCCACGGCTGTTTCGGTGCTCAAGACGACTTCAGCTCGATCAGCACGTCACCCTTGTCGCCGGTGAGCTCAACCTGTTCGGTGTGGTTCTCAGCTCCCGGAGCGAAGGCCAGCAGCGTCCAGATGCCCGGCGGGAGGTTGAATCCAAACACGCCATCCTCATCGGTGCGGGCTTCCCAGACAAAGTCGCCGGAGGGCCCGTTCACCCGTAGGTATGACCCCTCGCGCGGAGTTCCATCGACTACTACTTTGCCGGTCAGGCGATTGATCATGGCAACCTCTCCTTCAAATAATCGGCCAGCGCATCCATGGCAACACGATCCTGGCGCATCGAATCGCGGTCTCTAACCGTAACCGCCCTGTCCTCCAGCGACTCGAAGTCGACGGTCACGGCGTGGGGGGTCCCGATCTCGTCATGCCGGCGGTATCTCTTGCCTATCGAACCGGCATCATCGTAATCGATTAGAAAGTGGGGCCTGAGCGACTGGGCGACCTCCTTCGCGGTCGGCACCAGCTTCTCATGGCGCGAGAGGGGCAGGACGGCAACCTTGATGGGGGCGAGCTGCGGGTGCAGCCTGAGGACCGTGCGAGTCTCGGTGCCTCCCTTGGCCGTGGGCGCCTCCTCCGTCCGGTAGGCGTCGATGAGAAAGGCAAGCAATGCCCGCGTGGCGCCGGCCGCCGGCTCGATCACGTAGGGGATGTACCGCTCGCCCGTCTCGGCATCGAAGTAGGAGAGGTCCTCTCCGGAGAACTTCTGGTGCTGGGTCAGGTCGAAGTCGCCCCGGTTCGCGATCCCTTCCAGCTCCCCCCACCCCCAGGGGTACTTGTACTCGATGTCGACGGTGCGCTTGGAGTAGTGCGAGAGCTCGTCGGCGGCGTGCTCTCTCAGCCGGAGGTTCTCCTCCCGCATCCCCAGATCGAGATACCACTTCAACCGCTCATCGATCCAGCGCTGATGATGCTCCTCGTCCGTTCCCGGCTTCACGAAGTACTCCATCTCCATCTGCTCGAACTCCCGGGTCCGGAAGATGAAGTTGCCCGGAGTGATCTCGTTGCGGAACGACTTGCCGGTCTGGGCGATGCCAAACGGGAGTTTGCGGCGCATCGACGCCTGGACCTGGACGAAGTTCACGAAGATGCCCTGAGCGGTCTCGGGGCGGAGCCACACCACATTTTCATCGCTCTCCAGCGGTCCGATGTGGGTCTTGAACATCAGGTTGAAGTTGCGCGGGTCGGTGAGCTTGTCGCTGCCGCAGTTGGGGCAGTTGCCTTCAATGTGGTCGGCGCGGTGGCGGGTGTTGCAGTCCATGCACTCCACGAGGGGGTCGGTGAAGACCTCCAGGTGGCCCGACGCCTCCCAGGTCTTGGAGTTCAGGATCACCGAGGAATCCAGTCCCACGATGTCGTCTCTAAGCTGCACCATCGAGCGCCACCAGGCGCGTTTGATGTTCTCTTTCATCTCCACGCCGAGGGGGCCATAGTCCCACCCGGAACGAAGGCCGCCGTATATCTCTCCCGATTGGTAGACGAAGCCGCGCCGCTTGGCGAGGTCGACGATGGTGTCGAGAGATGGAGCGGACATGAACTTCACTCTAGCCGATACCTTCAAACGGGTAATCTGACCACCACATGTTGCGGGGGGCAGTTAACCGATGACGGGCTGGAGACTGACTTCCATATTCGTGCTCGTGGCCGCCAATGCCTTCTTCGTGGCAGCTGAGTTCGGCCTGGTCGCGGTGAGGCGCACCCGGATAGACGAGCTGGTCGCGCAGGGCAGCAAACGGGCGGCGGTAACTCAAAAGGTGCTCACGCAGCTGAACCTGATGCTCTCCGGGTGCCAGCTCGGTATCACCTTCGCCTCGCTGGGGCTCGGTGCCGTCGGGGAACCGGTCCTGGCAGAGCTGTTCGAATCGATCTTCCAGAACCTGAGCCCTCCGTTCGATGTTCTCGCCTCCCATACCTTCGCCACCGCCGTGGCGTTCACGATCATCACCTTCCTTCATGTGGTGCTGGGCGAATTGGTGCCGAAGGCCCTCGCGCTCAGCGTCCCGGAGGGGGTGGCGCTCTGGGTGAGCAGTCCCATGCGGTTGTTCACCTATGCCTTCCGGCCCCTGATCTGGCTGTTCAACGAAGCCGCCAACAAGATGCTGGCGCTTTTCGGCGTCGAGTCCAAGGGGGAGCTCTCCGAGATCCACACCCCCGACGAGATAGCGATCATCATCGAGGAGGCCCGGCGGGGAGGCACCATCCGGCTGGGTCAGAGCCGAATTCTTGCCCGGACCCTGGAGTTCCCCGACAAGAGGGCCATCGACGCAATGGTCCCTCGGGTCAACGCCAAGGCGGTGCCGGTCGAAGCCACGCTCAACGACGTCCTCGACCTGACGGAGGCAACCGGGTATTCACGGTTTCCGGTCTGGAAGGAGAGGCCCGATGAGTTCGTGGGCGTCGTCCATCTCAAGGACATGCTCCGGGAAGCACGCCGCAACCCGGAGGCCCAGGTCAAGGACGCTATGCGGGAAGCCCTCGTGGTGCCGGAGTCGCTGCCGCTCGAGCAGGTGCTCCTTCGGATGCGGATCAAGCGCACCCACCTGGCAATAGTCCTCGATGAGTTCGGGTCGACATCCGGCATTCTGACGATCGAGGACATCATCGAGGAGCTCATAGGAGAGATCCGGGACGAATCGGACATCAGGGAACGCGATGTGAGGAAGATCCCGGGAGGATTCCGGGTCCCCGGGCGGATGCGGCTGGACGAGCTCTACGATGCCACCACCTGCAACCTGCCCGAGGGCGATTACGAGACGGTGGCCGGGTTCATTCTCCAACGCCTGGGCAGAGTCGCAAAGAGAGGCGACGAGGTGAGAGTCGGGGAGTGGCGATTGCGGGTCGCCTACGTCCGGAGGCATCAGATCATCTCGGTGGACGTCCTCAAGGGCGAGCCACAACCCCCGGAAAGGCTGGAGAACGAGCAGGAAGACGAATTCTCCTCGGGGGAAGACAGCACGGCAGACTCAGAGCAGCCTGGTTAAAAGCGCGCCAGAGCCTCCGCAGCGGCCGCCGACTTCAGGCGGCGCTCCAGGTGGTACTCGGTGTAGAACCGCGCCAGCCTGCACGCCATCACCTCATCGAAAGCATCGGGCTCGGTGAACGAATCACGCATCAGATCGCTCATCAGCTCGAGCGGTGCCGGGCCCACCTCCTCGGCGTCGAAGCTCCTGCAACCGGGACAAACGGCACCGCCCTGACCGGGCGAGAACCAGGCTGCGGGAGCCCCGCACTCGGCGCAAGAGTCGAGCGATGGGGCAAATCCTGCAATCGCCGAAAGCTTCAGCAAGAAGCCGGCCAGCACCAGAGGGGACGAATCCGTCGACAGCTTGTGCAACGAGCCGGTAAGGAGATTCAGCACCCGGGCGCACGGCTCGGACTCCTGGATCACCCGGTCGGAGGCCTCCAGCATCACCTCTCCGAGGGCGAAGCGGTCCAGATCCTCCCGTACCGCACGGAACGGCTCCAGAACCTCCGCCTGGGTCACCGTATCCAGCCCCGATTTGCCCCGCCACAGGACCAGGGAGAGGTAGCTGAAGGGCTCGAGCCTGCCGCCGAACCTGCTCTTGGTTTTGCGGACCCCCTTGACGACCGCTCGGATTCGCCCGTTGTGCCTGCCGGCAAGGGTGACGATTCGATCCGCCTCGCCCAGCCGCATGGTGCGCAGCACGAGGGCCTCGTCCTTGTAGATCACATGGAATTATCGAACTGCCACTCCCAAACGAAACGGATTTGATGCCCGATCTGTATTTGTCGGGCGGTCGCCACTCAGGCCGGCACGCCACCTCGGTGCGCGGCGGACCGGCAATCTCAGAAAATCGTGTTGGCGTTGGCGGACTCCGCAGGCACGCGCGGGGGACATCCCAATGCTCGACGACTTTACCGGCGGCATCGAGCCGGAAGATGTCGTCCCTACCCATTCGCCGTCGTTCGGCCCGGCCGGCGGCAATGGAGGACCACGTAGTCGTCCTCTGCGATAGGACTACCAATCAATCTAAGCATGGATAACGAAACGCCGGCTCAGCCGCCGCCCGCGAAGCCGTCGGTCGGTTCCATGCGCTTGTTAGCCCGCAGCCCCAATGACTCCCAGCACCGTCGCGGAGCCTGCTTTGACAGCCAACCGGGAACAGGGAAGTTGTCACGCGTACCCCTCTGGTACCGGGCCCAGGACCTCCATTCCGTACCGCTCAGCGATTTCACCGAGTCGCGCTTCGTCGACGTCTCCTGAGCGAATGGCAGCGGCGAGATCATCGAAGTAGCCCACCATGGCCTGAGGAACGTACAGGTTCAGCTTCCTACTCGTCACCCGCCCGACGCGAAACCCATGCACTGCTCCAGCCGGAACGTATACAAAAGACCCGGCAGGGAAACGAATCTCGTGTTGATTGACAAACATGATGTATTCGCCTTCC
>JBBDRH010000290.1:0-5727 GCA_040905645.1 Actinomycetota bacterium | reverse complement strand
CAGGCGCGGGAGTCGGTGCTGCACACACTGGCGAAGATGATCGAGTGGTTCGACACCCGCGGCGTGAGCGACTACCAGCTCCACTTCGACAAGGGGGCCGACGCAAATGAGGTGCGGGCCCGGGTGGAGGAGTTCGTCAAGGACTCGCCGGTCCCGGTCTACCTGAGCAGCGGATCCGAGTACCTCGCGGTGATCGAGGGAACAGTAGCGCAGGTGAGTGCCCTGTTCGACTCGATGGTGGGAGTGGTGGTGGGAGCTGCAATTCTGGCGATCATCAACGCGCTGATCATCTCTGTGATCGAGCGTCGAACCGAGCTGGGGATCATGAGGGCCCTCGGAACCAGCAAGCGCCAGCTGCGCAGCATGGTCGCCCTGGAGGCAGCCGCTCTGGGGGTGGTGGGGGGCATCATCGGAGTGGCGTGCGGCCTCCTGGCCCATCGAGCTTCGATCGTCGCCGTGGGCCATCAAGGGGGCATGCCGGTCGAGTACTCCTTCGCGCTCGGTCCGGTGATGATTGCGTTCCCGCTCGGGATACTCATGGCAGTCATCGGCAGCCTGGAGCCGGCGCGGCGGGCAGGATCGATCAGCGTGGTCGAGGCTATTGGCTACGAGTAGAAGCAACGCGGAGCGTTGTTCGCTCAGATGGAGTTTTTTGGCGCTGCTGCTCCTCCTGGCGGCGTGCGGCGGGAACGAGCCACGCTCCGCCACGACGACGACCGCCGCTCCCTCGACCGTGGTCGAAAGCACGCAGCCCGCTACTGCAGCTCCTTCGCCTTCGCCGGAAGCGCCCTCGACGACCGCTCCGGCTGCCACCACCCGCCCGAGGACCTCGGCCACGACCGTCCCGGCTCAGCCGGCGCTTGCGACCGGCCCGGCCAAACCAGGCCAGTACCTGTTCGACGAAAAGGGGCTCATCAAGACCCTGGGATGCCTGACCAGCAACCAGCAGCCGCCCAGCCCGTCCCGGCTGAACGTCGCCCCGCCCAACGGCAGCCGCCAGCAGATCGACCGGGACCAGAGCGGCCCCGGGATAGGGTCGACGACGAACCTGGTTCTCGAGTACCGCGACGACGGCGCCTACCTGGTCTCGCTGAAACAGAGCATGTCGGTGGCAGGCCAGTCGGTCGTTTTCGACTTCGAGGCCAACCCGCCCGTCCTGACCATCCCGTCCCGTCCCCGCACGGGACAGACCGGAGGCTTCACACTCACCTCTCGGGACGGCCAGGTGAAGATCGAGGCGTCCTGGAGGGTGGAGGGCCTGAACGAGCCGGTGACTCTCGGCTCGGGGGCAGCTGCAAACGCCCACCGGCTGGTGACCACGAGCCGTATAACCGGCACCTCGAGCCAGGGCTCCCTGAACGTGACGGTGCAAAGGGTCTCCTGGTACTCGCCGGAATCCCACCTGGAGATCAAGGAGAGCACCGACACCAGCGGGACCGTCGGGCTGTGCCGGGTGGATTTTCACATCGAATCTTTAGCCCGTTCACTTGACCCGGGCTAGGATGGCCGGAGTAAGATAGTCACCCTAGTTACACATCTGTAATTCACTTCCCCTAGGATTCGTTACCTAGGAGCACGTATGAGCTTCGTTCACCTTCACTCGCACTCCGAGTACTCGCTGCTGGACGGCGCCAGCCGGATCAAGGAGATGTTCGCGCGGGCCAAGCAGCTCGAGATGCCCGCCATCGCCCTGACCGACCACGGGGTCATGTACGGTGCGGTCCCGTTCTACCTCGAGGGCCGCAAGACCGGCGTCAAGCCCCTCATCGGCATGGAGGCCTATGTGGCCCCCCACAGCCGCCTGGACCGGTCCACGAGCTACAAGGACTCCTACCACCACCTGACGATGATCGCCGCCACCAACGCCGGCTATCAGAACCTGATCAAGCTCTCCTCGCTGGGCTTCATCGAGGGCTACGACTCGCGCACCCGGCGCCCCCGCCTCGACCGCGAGCTGCTGGACAAACACGCCGAAGGAGTGGTGGTACTTTCCGGCTGCCTCTCCGGCGAGCTGGCGAAGAACCTCGTCAACGGCAGGATCGAGGAGGGCGAGAAGGTAGCCGCCGACTACCGGGAGATCTTCGGCGACCGCTATTTCCTGGAGATCCAACAGCAGGGGGTCGAAGGCCAGACCGGGCTGAACGAACAGATCGTGCGCATCGGAAACAAGCTGGGCATCCCGCTGGTGGCCACCAACGACTCCCACTACACCTGCAAGGAGGACGCCGAGGCTCACGACATCCTGCTGTGCATCCAGACCGGCAAGGAGCTCTCCGACACCAACCGTATGAAGTTCGACACCGACGAGTTCTACCTCAAGAGCCGCGAGGAGATGCTCGTTGCGTTCCCCGATTACCGGGAGGCGGTGGACAACACCGTCGGCGTCGCCGAGATGTGCGATGTCGAGCTGGAGCTGGGCCGGATGCTGCTGCCCACCTTCGAGGTCCCCGAAGGCCACACCATCCAGTCCTACCTGCACCAGCAGAGCGAGGAGGGTCTGCGGCGGCGTTACCAGCCGGTCACGCCGGAGGTGGAGGAGCGGCTCTACATGGAGCTGAAGGTCATCGAGGAGATGGGCTTTTCAGCTTACTTCCTGATCGTGGCCGACTTCGTGGGCTGGGCCAAGCGCAACAAGATCAGGGTGGGGCCCGGAAGAGGATCGGTGGGCGGATCGATCGTGGCCTACGTCCTCGGCATCACCGAGCTCGACCCCATCCGCTGGAACCTGGGCTTCGAGCGGTTCCTGAACCCGGGCCGCAAGTCGATGCCCGACATCGACATCGACCTGGACGACCGCCGCCGGGGCGAGGTGATCCGCTACGTCTCGCAGAAGTACGGCGAGGACCGGGTCGCCCAGATCATCACCTTCTCCACCATCAAGGCCAAGGCGGCCATCCGCGACGGCGCCCGTGTGCTCGGGATGCCCTACGCGGTGGGGGATCGCCTGGCGAAGATGTACCCGCCGCTGGTCCTGGGCAAGGAGGCCCCGTTCGACGCCTGCTTCGACAAGGCAGTGGAGTGGCCGGCCCACACCGGGCACAACGACGCCTACTCCAACGCTGCCGAGCTCAGGCAGGCATACGAGTCCGAGGACGCCAGCAAGCAGGTCATCGACACCGCCCGCAAGCTGGAGGGGCTGCGCCGCCAGCACTCGGTCCACGCCGCCGGGGTGGTGATCGGCCGGGAGCCGCTCACCAACCTGGTGCCGGTGCAGCGGACCGATGGCGACATCGTCACCCAGTACGAGATGGGAGCGGTCGAGCAGATCGGCCTGCTGAAGATGGACTTTTTGGGGCTGCGGAACCTGACGGTAATCGGGGACTCCGTGGATCACATCCGCAACAACCGCGGCGTGGAGGTCGATCCGGACAAGCTGCCGCTCGACGATGCCCTCGCCTACAAGCTGCTTCAGGACGGGTCGACGGCCGGCGTGTTCCAGATGGAGTCGGGCGGCATGACCCGCCTGTGCCGGCAGCTGAGACCGGACCGGTTCGAGGAGATCGCCGCCCTCATCGCCCTCTACCGGCCCGGGCCGATGGACGAGATCCCGCGCTACGTGAAGGGCAAGCATCAGCCGGACTCGGTCACCTACTTCCACCCGCTGCTGGAGAACGTGATCTCCGACACCAACGGTGTGATCGTGTACCAGGAGCAGGTGACCCGGATCCTGCAGGTGGTCGCCGGGTTCTCCCCCCAGGACGCCGACATGATCCGCTACGCCATCGGCAAGAAGAAGAGCGCCGAGCTTGTGAAGTGGGAGAGCCAGTTCCACGAGGGCTCCCAGGCGGCGGGGCTGACGAAGCAGGAGTCGCAGGGGCTCTGGGACCTGATCAAGCCCTTCGCCGGGTACTCCTTCAACCGCGCCCACGCCAACGGGTACGGGCTGGTGGCCTACCAGACCGCCTGGCTCAAGGCGCACTACCCGGTCGAGTACCTGGCCGCGTTGATGACCTCGGCGAAGGATCGCAACGACAAGATGCCCGTCTACCTGGCCGAGACCCGAACCCTGGGGGTGAAGGTGCTGCCCCCCAGCGTCAACGACAGCGCACTGGACTTCACCCCCCGGGGCGACGAGATCCTGTTCGGCCTCTCGGCTATTCGCAACGTCGGGGAGTCGGTGGCGGAACGGCTCATCCAGGCGAGGGCGAAGGGCGGAGCCTTCAAGGACTTCGACGACTTCTGCCGGCGGGTCGATCCCAGCTGCCTCAACAAGAAGGTGATCGAGAGCCTCGCCAAATCGGGAGGCTTCGACTGCCTGGGGATCAAGCGGGCTCCGCTGCTGGAGAGGGACCCGAAGAACGGGGGCCTGTGCATGTCGGAGGCCGCCGGAAGGCTGGTGGAGGCCGTGCTCGCCGAGCGGAAGGCCGAAGAAGCCGGACAGTACTCGTTCTTCGCAGGGGAGCCGGCGACTCCCGCCTTCGCAGTGCCCAGCGCCAGCTTCAACGGAATCTTTTCGAACGGAGCACCCGAGATACCCAACCACGAGTTGCTCAAAGCGGAGAAGGAGATGCTCGGCTTCTACGTCTCGGAGCATCCCCTTGCCGGGATCGAGGCTGCGATGAGGACCCAGGTGGAGATGGAGATCCCGAGCCTCGCCGACGGGCCGGACGGGTCGGTCAGGACCGTCGGGGGCATCCTCTCCCGCATGACCCGCAAGTTCACCAAGAAGGGCGATCCCTGGTACCAGGGGGTCCTGGAGGACCTGAAGGGCAACGTCGAGGTTACCTTTTGGCCCCAAACGGTGACCGAGACCCCCCCGGACCTGCTGATGGACGACGCCATCGTCCTCATCAAGGGGCGAGTCGAGATCCGCGACGAGGCGGTCAAGCTGATGGCTGTGAAGGTCACCAAGCCGGACGTCTCCGGCGCCGACGAGGTGCTCAGGATCAAGATGCCTGCAGAAGCGTGCACCTCGAGGCGGATCGAGGACCTGAAAAACGTGCTCTCGGCTCACCCTGGGCCGTCGGCCGTCCTGCTCCACCTCTCGGGAGGATCGAACGGCGACACGGTCCTGAAGCTGGGCGGCGGCTTCACGGTGGAGCTTCGCAACGGCCTGTACGCCGAGATCCAGTCCGTGCTCGGGGCCGGATCGCTGGTTGACAACCCCCGATAGTTGTGTCTCTTCAGGCAGCCTCCGGGGCGTTTGGCGGCGTGAGGCGCCCCCATGCTTCGTTCTCGTTCGCCCCCGTAGGGCTCCGGCTATGGGGGCTCCCTGCGGCCTCGCCTGGAGCCACCTCACGCGCCCCAAACCTCGCAGACGTTGCCTGAAGGGACACATTCGAGCTCTACGCCCGGATTGACCCCCGACCGGAGCCTCGATCTCTACGGACGGATTGACGACTCCGACGACTCGAACTTCTACTCGATCGAACGCAAGGTTGTCCACCTCGAGCAGGGAGCGATAGAGGCCCTCCGAAAACGCTACGCCGAGCTGCTCCCACCGGGTTCCCGAGTGCTCGACCTGATGTCCTCGTGGCGCTCGCACCTGCCCGGAGGGTTGGGGGAGGTGATCGGACTGGGGATGAACGCAGAGGAGATGGAGGACAACCCGCAGCTGGGCTCCTTCGTGATCCACGATCTGAACAAGGACCCCACGCTGCCCTTTGCCGAGGGAGCGTTCGATGCGGTGGTGTGCGCCGTGAGCGTGCAGTACCTGACCGGGCCGTTGGAGGTCTTCACGGAGTGCCGCCGGGTGCTCCGGCCCGGGGGAGTGTGCGTGGTCTCCTT
>JBBDRH010000289.1:0-5730 GCA_040905645.1 Actinomycetota bacterium | reverse complement strand
GGGCGATCAGATATCCCTGCAGGACGTGCATCCGCTCCTCGGCCTTGCGCAGCCGGAAGCGGGTGCGCCTGGTGAGCACCTCGATCTGGTGGTTTATGTAGTGATGAATGACGTCGCGCAGCGGGAGGGTCCGCGGGACGCCGTCGACCAGCGCCAGCATGTTCACGCCGAACGAGTCCTGCATCTGCGTGAACTTGTAGAGGTTGTTGAGGACGACCTGGGGAATCGCATCTCGCTTCAGCTCGACGACGATCCGGGTGCCCTTGCGGTTGCTCTCGTTGCGCCCGCCCGACACACCCACGATCTTTTTGGCGTTGGTCAGCTCTGCTATCTTCTCGATCAGGCGGTCGCCCGAGACCATGTAAGGGAGCTCGGAGACGATGATTCGGGTGCCGCGCTTGGTCTCCTCGACCTCCGCCTTCGCCCGGATGCGGACGATCCCCCGCCCGGTCTCGTAGGCGTCCTTGATGCCCTGCATGCCCAATATCACTCCCCCGGCTGGAAAATCCGGGCCCTTGATGATCTCGGCGAGCTCTGCCGACGTGATGTCCGTGCGGTCCATGTATGCAACTGTGGCGTCGATAACCTCGCCCAGGTTGTGGGGCGGGATATTCGTGGCCATTCCCACCGCGATCCCGGTCGACCCGTTGACGAGCAGGTTCGGGAACCGGGCCGGCAGGACCGAGGGCTCGGTCTCCTCGCCGTCGTAGTTGGGGACGATGTCGACGGTGTCCTCGTTGATGTCGCGCAGCAGCTCCATGGCTAGGGCCGCCAGCCTCACCTCGGTGTAGCGCTGGGCGGCAGGCGGGTCCCCGTCCACGGAGCCAAAGTTGCCCGACCCGTCGATCAGCACATGGCGCATCGCGAAGTCCTGGGCCATCCGGGCAAGAGCGTCGTAGATCGCCATGTCGCCGTGAGGATGGTACTTACCCATGACGTCACCGACCACCCGGGCGCTCTTCTTGTAGGGCGTTCCGGGCCTTAGCCCCAGGCTCATCATCCCCCACAGAATGCGGCGATGGACCGGCTTGAGGCCGTCCCGGACATCGGGCAACGCGCGGCCGACGATTACGCTCATGGCGTAGTCGAGATAGGACCTTTGGACCTCGTCCTCGATGTCGACCGTGCGCATATCGCTGTCGGGCAGCGGGGGCTGGGTTACCGAACCCTCTTCGTCAGCCATCGTTATACGTCCAGCGAGGCGTACTTCGCGTTCTTCGTGATGAAGTCACGCCTCGACTCCACGTTCTCGCCCATGAGGATCGAGAAGATCTCGTCGGCCAGGGCGGCGTCCTCCATCTGCACTCGCTTGAGGATCCGGGTCTGCGGGTTCATGGTCGTGTCCCAGAGCTCCTCCGCCGGCATCTCGCCCAGACCCTTGAACCTGCTGAACGACAGCTTGCGATTCGGGTGCGCGTCGCGAAGCGCGTCACGCTCGTCGTCGGTGAAGACGTAGTGCTTTTTGCCTTCGAAGGTCGTTTTGTAGAGCGGTGGCTGGGTCAGGTACACGTAGCCCGCGTCGATGAGCCCCGGCATGTGGCGGAACAGGAAGGTCAGCAGCAGGGTGGTGATGTGCTGGCCGTCGACGTCCGCGTCGGCAAGCAGGCACACCTTGTGATATCGGGCCTTCTCGATGTTGAAGTCCTCGCCGATGCTGGTTCCGATGGCGGTGATCAGCGCTTGAACCTCTTTATTCTCCAGGATCTTGTGGAGCCGGGCCTTCTCGACGTTCAGGATCTTTCCTCGGATAGGAAGGATGGCCTGGAACTCGCGGTCCCTGCCGCCCTTGGCGCTGCCGCCGGCGCTGTCGCCCTCGACTATGAACAGCTCCGAGACGAACGGGTCCCGGGAGGCACAGTCCGCCAGCTTGCCGGGGAGCCCACCGCCCTCGAAGGCAGACTTTCGGGTGATGTCGCGGGCCTTCTTGGCGGCCATGCGGGCGCGGGCGGCCTGCTGGGCCTTGGCGACGATCCGCTTCGCTTCGGTGGGGTGCTCCTCGAACCACTCCGCCAGCTTCTTGTTGACCGCGGTCTCCACGAACGAGCGCATCTCGGAGTTCCCCAGCTTGGTTTTGGTCTGCCCCTCGAACTGGGGCTCCCGCAGCTTGACCGACAGGATCGCCACCATGCCCTCGCGGATGTCTCCCCCCTCGAGGGAGGGCTCCTTCTCCTTGGCGAGCCCCTTGGCCCGGATGTAGCGGTTCACGACGTTGGTGAGCGCCTTACGGAACCCCTCCTCGTGCATTCCGCCCTCGTGGGTGTTGATGGTGTTGGCGAAGGAGTAGATGGACTCGGTGAACGAGGTGTTCCACGCCAGCGCGGCCTCCATCTCCCGGCCCTCGCCGGCCTCCTGGAGCCGGATGATCTTGTGAAGGGTCTCCCGGCCGGTGGTCAGGCTTTTCACAAAATCGGCCAGCCCCCCGGTGGCCTTGAAGATCTCGGCTTTGCCGTCGCGCTTATCGGTCAGGTGGATCTCCACGCCGGTCAGGTATGAGAGCTCCCGCAGCCGGCGGGCGATGATGTCGTAGTCGAACTCGGTGGTCTCGGTGAAGATCTGGGGGTCGGGCCAGAACGTAACCGTCGATCCCGTCTTGGAGCTGCTGATCGACTTCAGCTTGGTCAGCGCCTGTGTGGTCTTGCCGCGAGAGAACGCCGCGGTGTAGAGGCCGCCGTCACGAGCGACCTGGACCTGAAGCTTGATGGACAGCGCATTCACGACCGAGACGCCGACCCCGTGGAGCCCTCCGGAGACCGCGTACCCCTTGCCTCCGAACTTGCCGCCGGCGTGGAGCTCCGTGAGCACGACCTCGACCGCGGAGCGCCGCTCGCCCCTGGGCGGATCGATGGGGATGCCTCGCCCGTTGTCCTTGACCGAGACAGAGTTGTCCGGCCAGATGGTCACCTCGATGCGATCGCAGTATCCCGCCAGAGCCTCGTCGACTGCGTTGTCCACCACCTCGTAAACAAGGTGGTGGAGGCCGCGGGGACCGGTGGATCCGATGTACATGCCGGGCCGGCGCCTTACGGCGGCTAAGCCCTTGAGAACGGTGATGTCCTGGCCGGTGTAGCTGTTTGCTGCAGACCTCTTCGATCCGGCGCCGTTACCGCTCAAGCCGTTGGGCGCCGCGGCCGGCGTTGGGGTTTTGGTGTCAAGTTCTTTATCGGTGGGCATGATCCTCAGTTCAGTTTTTATTGTTGCGCCGCGACGGGAGGGCGCGCCGTGCAAGGTGTTCCTACGGACGCGGGCTGTGAAGTTACCTTGCTCATAACTAGTTGCCTCGCGGGCGGGTTCGGGAGCGCGAAAGAGCTTTGGATACGCTCGGAATGTCCTCTAATTGTACCACTTCGCGGGGTGTCCCTTGCCTGATCTTGGCTGCTAGGAGGGCCTTCCGGATTGCTGCCGCCACCTTCTCGTCGTTTATCTCCCCTGCCACCTCATCGACCTCCGCGAGCACTCTCGGGGTCAGCCCGGCTGAGGCCGCTGCCGGGGCCACTCGGGTGCCCGAAGACTTACTTCTATTCTCCTTCAACGCGGTCCCAACCCACGGTTTTACCTCTTTGACCACCTCCCGGCCGAACTGCGCGTTGATGCGCCTGATCACCTCTGCCGCCAGGTATCTGAACTCAGATGCCCACGCGGGCGACTCGGTTCTTACTCTCAGCACGCCGGCCTTGAGTGAGGTGGGTCTGCACTTGGCTGCCACGTCCTGTCCGACGATCTCACTCCACGAGGCTACGATTGCCGCGCTCTCGAGCGGGCTCTCCATACCCCAGGCCGCCGCGAGCGAGCCGAGCGTTCCCCCGATTCCCGATGGCTCAGGCAACGGTGGTCAGCTTTCCCTGATCCACCCGCATGGTCCGCCCCCCCTCCAGGGGGAGGGGTTCGGCGGCCGTGGCTGTGGCTATCGTCTGGCCGGATTGCGCGACGAGCTCCGCAAGCCGGTCCCGCCTGGCCTGATCGAGCTCGGAAAAGACGTCGTCGAGCAGAAGGATCGGTGCCTCGCCCTGAGCCCGCTCGACCACGTCCCGCTCCGCCATCCGTAACGACAACGAGAGGCTCCTCTGTTCCCCCTGCGAGGCAAACGTGCGGGCGGCGGTGCCTCCCAACTCGATCGCCAGATCGTCTCGGTGCGGACCCGCCGAGGTGCTGGCTGTTTCCAGGTCCCTGGCGCGGGTTGCCTCCAACGCTTCGAGGATTGTGCCGGCCACGTCTTCGCGTGGCTCCGTGATCTCCTCGGAGCTCCAGCTCGGCTGGTAGGTAAGGCTTGGGGGGTCGGAGGTTGCCAGCTGCGAGTAGCGCCGGGCGGCCGACTCGGCCAAACCTCCGAACAACACTTCCAGGCGGTTCTTCACCACCGCAGCCCCACTCCGGGCGAGCTGCTCGTTCCACACCTCCAGCTGCTTCAGCGCTCTCTCGCTGGTCCGCGCAGCTTTCAGAACGCCGTTGCGCTGCCTCAGGGCTTTCTCGAAGTCGAGTCTGTCCGCCACCGCTACCGGCCTGGTACGGGCCGCGGCGTGGTCCATAAACCGCCTCCGCTCCTCAGGGCCCCCCTTGATCAGGCCGAGATCTTCGGGCGAAAACAGAATCGCCGTAAGGCTGCGATGAGAGCTTCCCCGCCCCACTCTCTGCTTATTGAGCCAAACCTTCATACCGGCGCCCCGAACTATCTCTGCGGTTGCCTCCACCGAGCTCCCGCCGATCCGGCCGGTCGCCATCACCAGAGCGCTCTTCTCATCGTGCTTGACCATCGCCGACGCAGTGGACGTCCGGTGCGAACCGAGTGCCGAGAGACAGTAGATCGCCTCCAGCAGAGTTGTCTTTCCTTGCCCATTACCACCTACAATCAGGTTCAGACCCGGCTCGAACTCGGCGGTGACCTCGCCGTAGTTCCTGAAGTTCGTCAGTCTCAGCTTGTTTACATCCAAGCGGCTCCTGCCTTCTCATCACATTCTTAGTTGGGCAGTCTCACCGGCATCACCAGGTACGTGAAGTTGTGCTCGTCCAGTCCCCGCAAAGTTGCCGGTTTGGTGGGCTCATTGAGCTCCAGGACCGCCTTCTTGGCCTCTACGCCCTCCAACCCGTCCAGGAAGAACCTTGGGTTGAAAGCCGTCACCATCGGGTCGCCGGAATACACGGCGCCTTCGACGGTCTCCGCCGCCTCCGCAACTCCGCTTTCGGTAGCCGTCAGCTGGACCTCTGCCCCGAGATGGAACTTCACCGGCGTGTTTGCCTGGGCGACCAAACCCACCCGGGCAACCGCGGCGGCAAACTCCTCCGTGTCCACCTCCAGCCTGCACTTCTGGTCCTCCGGCAACAGGCGCTTCCAGTTGGGGAACTCACCCTCAATCAGCCGGGTGACGAGCTTCACCCCTCCGGCGCTCAAAATTGCCTGCGATTGGCCCAGTTGCACTCTGGCTTCCTCGTCGCCACCACTCATCAAATGCCTCCCGAACTCCGCCAGTGCGCGGTTCGGGATGATGGCGCGCCCCCCATCGGGGCCCTCTTTCGATACAACCTCAGCGACGGCCAGGCGGTAGCTGTCGGTAGCCACCACTCGCAGACCCTGATTTTCGACGACCCATAGCACTCCGGTCAGAACCGGCCGGCCCTCATCACTCGAGGCTGCCCGCCCCACCTGTTTCAGCGCTCTCGCCAGATCGCTCGCCCCTACGACACAGGCATCGCCGGCTTCGCCACTGGGCGGCCGAGCAAAGTCGGCTACCGGAAATG
>JBBDRH010000288.1:0-5731 GCA_040905645.1 Actinomycetota bacterium | reverse complement strand
ATGTCAGCGGATCGGCTCTCTGAAGCGAGCAATCACCGTGCCACCGAGTTGACCCAGCGACAGGTGTTCACGATGATCCCGCGCGGATCGACCGATATACGCCAGGCTCCTTCCGTCTTCCTCTCCCGACTCAATACCGTGGCCCGTATACTCATCACCGACAGTCGTGGCGTTTGGAGAACGCGAGACGCATGAGGGCGCATCATTTCACCGTGGATGTCGAGGAGTACTTCCACCCCACGGCCCTCTCACCTCACTACCCGATCGATACGTGGGAAGGGCTTGAGCGCCGGTCCCCGAAGGTCATGGACCGGCTCTTGGAGTTTCTCGACGCCCGTCGGGTGACGGGTACGTTCTTCATCGTGGGCTGGCTGGCCGAGCGCGAGCCAGGCATGGTCCGCCGCATCGCCGCGGCCGGTCATGAGCTCGGCTCGCACAGCTACGAGCACAACCTGGTGGGGCGCCTGGGTCCCAAGGGTTTCCGGGATTCGGCGCGGCGGAGCAAGCAGGTTCTGCAGGATCTCACGGGCGAGTCAGTGCTGGGATATCGAGCGCCGAGCTTCTCCATCGTACCGGGGCTGGAGTGGGCGTTCGACGTCCTGTTGGAAGAGGGGTATCAATATGATGCCAGCCTCTTTCCGGTCTCACAGCACCCCACCTACGGATATCCAAGCGCAGGCCGAGATCCCTTCGTGCTCGACCGCCCATCTGGACGACTCGTCGAGTTCCCGGCGACCACGGCGCGGCTGCTCGGACAGACGCTTCCTGCGTCAGGCGGAGCCTACTTTCGCCTCCTGCCTTATCAGTTGGTGCGGAAGGGCCTCCAGCAGGCGGCGGGCCGCGGCGCCTCGGGCATGTTCTACATCCATCCGTGGGAGATGGATGATTGGGTGCCGGAGGTGCATGCCCCCCGGATTCAGATGGTGCGAACGTTCGCGGGCCGAAAGCGGACCTGGAGGCGCATGGAGCGCCTGTTCCGAGAGTTCAGCTTCGGCCCGATCCGGGATACCCTGGAGCGGATGTCGCGCTGACGTCGGACTCCGGCCCGGTGAGCAACCGGTCGCCGGCCCAGCGGAGCCCTGTGGCGGCCGCGTAGCCAGCCACCAGGCCGGCCACAGCCCCAGAAACTTCGAAAAGCGGCTCGAAGCCAAGGCGTGTGACTGCGATAGCGGCGGCCATCAACGCTGCGGTGACGGCACCGTAGGAAGTGACCTCTCGCCAGGACCGTGCGAGGAAGCCCGTTGGAAAAAACAGGAGGACCATAACTCCCAGCCCGGCGACAGCTCGCATCCAGCGTGGGGCACTCGCCGGGTAGAGCAGCAAGCCCCACAAGCTCGACGGGGTGAAACCCACCCCGCAGACTGCACGGTCGTCAACGGACAGGCAGCGTTCGGAGCCTGTTCGCTGTACCACCACGCGCATTGTGTCGCCGACCTGGATCGCGTCGAGAAGATCCCAGGCCACGAGCTCCGGCCGATCCAGCCCCCAGTCCTGAGCACGAAGGCGCTCCCGAAGGAGGAGGTGTTCCCGGAACGCGCCGACGTAGAGGATCTCATCCTGATTTGTGTCGAAGACGCTCAGCACCGACGTCACCCCCAGCAGAGCTTCGCCTTTTCGCACCTTTCCCTCCAGACGCCAGTCGGCCAGAAAGAGGGATGGGTCGTTCAGAGCCTCGGGAAACCTCCAACTAGGGAATGGCCTCCCGTTGAGCTCCGCTGCCAACACCTCGCCGGGATACCGTGTGCCGGGTCCGAAGGACGGCGTCCACTGGCCCCAATACACCGCCTTCGTCGGTGACGGCTCGACGAGCCATCCCCCGAGGAACACCAGTGAGCCGCTGAAGATCGCTGCGGCTACCCCCGCCGAACGGGGGAAGAGGGAGCCTCGGGCAAGTGTCGAGCCTACACCATAGATCGTTGCGCCGAGGGCAGCGCCCCCCGTGTTGGCCAAGATGTCCGCAAACGTGGAAAAGCGCCCGGGCAGATTGAGTTGGACCAGCTCGATCCCCAGTGACAAGCTGAACCCGAGCACGACCGTTCGAGCCAAGCCGAACCTTCGCGCTGCCAGCAGCCCCAATGGCACGAACATGGCAACGTTCAACACGAGATCCGCTCCGCCTCTGTCGCCGCAGAGAAGGCAGAACATGAAGGGCTCGGGCCCCGGACGCCTCCAGGTCGGCGTCGGGGTCAGGGTGATCAGGTACAGAAGCGGGAACCAGGCGCACGCCAGGGCCCGGGGCCACCACATGTGAGCCAGCGTCAGGGCCTTGCGCGGCCAGGTGGACAGGTGCATGCGAGTCTTGTGAGTGGACGGGTCGGGGCTAGCTTGCGCAGCGACGAGCCGTGGGAAAATTCTTCGATTTTCAGGAGCCTAGGATCCGCACCGTGACGACTCCGAGCAATGGGAAAGATACTCTTAGCGTCGTTCCTTTCGACGGGGAGCCGGCGGAGTGGGACGCGATCGTCTCGGAGCTCGAGGGCAGCACCTTCTGCCACCTTGCCGGCTGGCGGCCCGTCATGGAGTCGCTCGGACACCCGGTGTGGTGGTTCATCGCCGTGGGCGAAGAGGATACCGTTCAGGGAGCACTCCCGCTCGTGAGGGTCAAGAGCGTCCTCTTCGGAGACTATCTGATCTCGATGCCTTTTTTGAGTTATGGCGGCCCCATTGGTTCGGATGCCGCCCGGGCCGCCCTGGCCAGTCATGCCGTCGAGCACGCGTCGGCACTGGGAGTTGACTTGATGGAGCTACGCGTCCGTGAGGCGCTCCCAACTGATCTCCGGTTCTCGGACCGCAAAATAACCGTCTTGAAATCTCTGCCCGAGTCGGTCGATGAGCTCTGGGAGAACGAGCTCAAGGCCAAGGTTCGCAGCCAAGTGCGACGACCCATGAAGGAGGGATTGGAGTGTCGTATCGCGCCCGATCTCCTGGATCCCTTCTACGATGTCTTCGCCGTCACCATGCGAGATCTCGGGACCCCTGTGCTCCCAAAGATCTTCTTCGAAGCCATACGCCACCACCTGGGCGACCACGTGGTATTCGCCGTCGTAGAGGGAGACGAGCAACCCCTGGCGGCTGGCTGTGGGTTTCTCTGGCAGGGCGAGTTCGAGATCACTTGGGCAGGAGCCTTGCGGGAGTACAGCCGTGTTGCGCCGAACATGCTCCTCTACTGGGCGCTCATGGAGGAATCCGTGCACCGGGGAGCCGACACGTTCAACTTCGGACGGTGCACTCCAGGCTCAGGCACGCATCGGTTCAAGAAGCAGTGGGGGACGGAAGACCAGGCGCTTCCGTGGGCTCAGTGGTCGCGGGGTAGTGTCGCGGCCACGCCGAACCCGGACAGCGCAAAGTACCGACTCGCGACGCGGATGTGGCAGAGGCTGCCCGTGCAGGTCGCCAATACCATCGGGCCGATGCTTGCTCGTTCGCTCCCGTGATGCGGATGCAGCTACCGGCCTACTCGCCGGTGGAGCCTACCGCACTTGTCGGCGCTCTCGTCGACATGCTTCGTGGCTCAGGAGGCCAGACTAGCAGGTTGAGCGAATACCTTGCCACCCGGTTCGACGCCTCGAAGGTCGTCCTCACCGGGTCCGGGACGCAGGCCTTACAACTTGCCCTCACGGCAACCGCTCGTGGCGACGGAGGGCTCGGCGACAATAGGCTCGTGGCGCTTCCGGCCTACTCGTGTTACGACGTGGTGACCGCCGCTGTCGGTGCCGGCGTCAGGGCGACTTTTTATGACATCGAGCCGGCTACGCTGACCCCCAACCGTGAGAGCGTGACGGAGGTGCTTCGGCAGGGCGCGGGGGTGGTCGTGGCCGGAAATCTCTACGGATTTCCGCTCGACTGGGGGTGGCTCATAGAGGAATGCGGCCGCGTGGGGGCCGTCCTCATCGAGGACGCCGCTCAGGGGCTGGGGAGCGGGTGGCGGGGCAAATCTTCAGGGAGTTTCGGAGATTATTCCATCCTGAGCTTCGGGCGGGGAAAAGGGTGGACGGCCGGGGAGGGCGGGGCTCTGCTCATCCGCGGAGCGTACGACGAGATTCACGTTCCCAGCACTACTCGTGTGGGGATCTCCGCCTGGGCGGCACTGTGGGGCCTGTGGTTGATGGGCCGGCCGGCGTTGTACCGGTTCCCTACGATGGTACCCGGGCTGGGTCTAGGGGAGACTCGGTATCGACCACCCGGGCGGATCGAGAAGATGGCTCCCTTGGTCGCCGCCCTGACCTATCAGCTGGCGGCCACCGCGGCCCGTAATGTGGAGATCCGCAGGGCTTGGGCCGTCAGGTGGACCGAGCTCTTCGCCGAGCACAAGGACGCGACCCGCCAGTGGGCGCTTTGCGCTCCGACAGAAGAAGCCGAGTGTGGCTATCTGCGTTATCCGGGGTGCCTTCGCTCCGAGCGGGAACGCGAAAGCTTCCTCCTGCGCGGTCGACGCTATGGTGTGGCGTCGGGATACCCGAAGTCACTGCCGGCCCTTCCGCAATCCCGACGCATCGTGGCCGGGCACCATATGGACACCACCGGCGCAGAGGTTCTCGCCCGGACCCTGGTGACGTTACCCACTCACCCCCGCATGACCGAACACGATCTGCGTTCTCTGGCCGCGAAGCTGGTGTGACTACTGGCTTTCGAGCGGTGCCTGAGGGATGGCTCTGGCTTGGGCTCGTATGCCTCGCGGTGTGGCCGACGCTCGCAAGCTTTCATGGCGTGTGGACGAGTTATACGTATTCGCATGGATACCTGGCGGCGGCCGTGGCCGTTTGGTTCGGGTGGCGACATCTGCGGGACGGCCTTCCTGGTGAGGGTGTGGATGAAGTCTCATGGGCGGGATTCGTCATCGTGGGGCTTTCCCTGGTGTGGCTTGTCGCGACCGTGCTCCATCTCAGGGTCGTTCACCAGGGGGTTCTTCCGCTCATGCTAGTGGCGTGGGCCGGCATGGCCGGTGGAATCAAAGGTGCTCGCGCGGCTGCTCCTGCAGCCTGGCTGGCTCTGTTTGCTATTCCATTCTGGGAAGCATTCGTGCCACCCCTTCAGGCACTGACCGTGATGGTCAGCGGTACCGTGGTTGATTTGATGGGAATCGGTGCCGAGATATCAGAGAACGTCATCGCCATTCCCAGCGGACGCTTCGAGGTAGCGGGTAGCTGCTCTGGACTCAACTACTTCATCGTCGGGTCGTTTCTGGGTAGCACCTACGCGTATCTGTTCGTGGATAGGGCACGGACCCGCCTGCAGGTCATTGCGTTGGCCGCGATCACCGCGATGCTCGCGAATTGGGTGCGAGTCGTCGGTCTGGTAGTGATTGGACACGTGACGGAGATGCAGCACTCGCTGATGACGAGTCACCACGCGTATGGGTGGGTTGTCTTCGCTCTGTTTATGGGCGCGTGGCTGTGGGGTGTGGAGCGCCGGTCTGGTCGAAATGTCCGTGCGTCGGCACAGTCGGTGCGCGAAACAAGCCATGCCCAGGGGGGCTGGGGCCGGCAGTCCTATCTTGCAACCGGACTCGTCCTCATAGGCCCGGCGATCTACTGGCTGGTGACCGCGATCCCTGCGCAACCCATCGACACGTACGCATCAGAATTCAGTCCGCGTGACGGCTGGCTGGAGGAACGGGTGGGGGCCGAGACTGTTGAGTGGGGACCCGAGTATCCTGGGGCGGACCTCCACGAACGCGCGGTCCTGAGCCGCGATTCGGTCACGATCTTCGTCGATCGAGTCACCTTCCTGG
>JBBDRH010000287.1:0-5755 GCA_040905645.1 Actinomycetota bacterium | reverse complement strand
CGACGAGGAGTCACCGGCTCGCCGGCGGCGGCAAGCACCCCGTCGACGGCCTCGACCTCGAGGCCGGCGGCGGCGGCCAGCTCACGCAGGGCCGCCACGGCCTCACGGCGCGGCAGCGCCGGTCGCCAGGAACGCTTCGAGGTCATCGCCACGTATGCCCCGGCAGCGGCAAGGAGCCGTGCGGCCGGCGTCAGCTGAGGTCCGGTCATCCCCCGGTGGTAGCCGCCTCCATCCATTCGTTCGTGGTGGGCGGCTGCCAAAGACCTTACGGCGGAGAGACCGGCGCATCGAGCAAGGATGCGGTCGGTGAGGTAGGGTTGGAGCCTGACCCGTTCCCACTCGCTTTCCGCCAGCGCCCCCTCCTTCTCGAGCAGTGCGTTCGATACTCCGGTCATCCCAAGCTCCTGCACCAGGGCGGCGGCGCCCAGGGCACCGATCTCCTCGTCGTTGAGAGCTCCCGCGCCGGCCCTCCTGGCAAGATCGGCGACGGCCTGAGAGTAACCGTGGGTATAAGTGCTCTTCATGTCCGAAAAGACGCCGAGACACCTCAGAGCGTCCTCGAGCCGGGGCCCCACGAGTACCCGGGGAAGTGGGTCGGCGGCTATGACCGCCCCCCAGTTGGGCTGTGATTCCCGTCCGTCCAGCAGTCCCCATGCGTGCTCGAGGAAGCCGTCCAGCACCTTCGGGTCGTAGGCCCGACCCCGACGGCGGGGCATTACATCGGTCACGAGCTCGCGGCCTCCAACGCGGTGGAGAACCTCGAAGTCGCGAGCGATCATGGCAACGTGGGAGGCTACGGGTATTTCCTCCCCGGCAGCACCTTGGGGGAGGCCTTTCCCGTCGTGACGCTCGAACGTGTAGGCGAGGCCGCCCACTACTCCCTCGCCCAGATCGAGAGAGGTGGCGATCATCTGGGCCACTTCGCAGGTCGTTGCGATCGTCTGGCGGGATCCCTTCGATCCGGCAGCGAGAGCCCCGGCGATCATTTTGACTCGAGTCGCCTTCGGCGAGCCCCGGCCGATCTGCCCGATCGCAAAGCGCAGCGTCTCCGGAGTCTCACCACTAAGGAGGGGGGCCACGCCGGCCCGGAATGCTATTTCGTCGCCCACCTCAACGGAGTCCTGATGGGCGTGGGCGTTGCAGCCGACAAATCTCAGCAGCGAGATGTAGTACGCGTCGGCAAGCTCGCCTCGGCTGAGCCCGAGCCGCTCCCCCACCCCCACTGCCAGGAGACAGGTTCTCAGGCCGTGATCCAGGGGCTGGCCCATACCCAGGTCCGTAGCCAGTGCCAGGCAGGCCACCAGCTCGGACAGATGGACCTCGTCGGAAGCCGTCATGCGGAACTCCAGGCTTACCCCGGCCAGGCGCCCGGCTCAGCTTCCGGCGACGCTGAAGCCGAGCTCACGCGCCACGCGGGACTGCCGGCGGTCGAAGGTCAAAAAGGTCAACGCCTGTCCTCCGCCGACGCGCTGTGCAGCCGCAAGGTGCAACGAATCAAGCGAGCGAGCCAGCGTCGTCTCGGAAATGCCGGCGGCGATCTGAATCAGGTGGCGATCGACATCGACGAGCATGCAGAGCCGCAGGTCATCCAAAAAGCGTGCCCTCAATGTCGGGGCGTGTTCGGGCACAAGCCGCTCGAGGTTGCGTCGAACCTCCAACTCGGCGATGGAGCAGGTGATCAGCACCGGCTCCTCCTCCACGATCTCCGCAACGAGCCCGGACCCGGCTTCCTCGACGTATCTCTTGAGCCATGCACTGCTATCCAGGTAAGTGGTCACCGCCCGCGGTCGTCCTCCAGGATCGTGTCGCTGGTCGGCGATCCAGGCGCCGCCCGCACACGCGAAACCGGCAGAAGCGGGCCACCGGTCCCCGGAGTGATCCATCCCTCCTCAACGCCCTGCTCCAACCGCACCTTCCCTGGCAGCGGGCCGAGCAACGCTTTGGGCCGGCCCCGATCGGTCACGCGCACCAACTCTCCGCGCTCGGCCCGATCGAGCATCTCGGAGAGCTTGGCTTTGAGCTCGCGAACACTGACATCCATGTGACCACTTTACCATCCAGATGTGACCACTTGCCATTCGGAGTAACGACACTCACTGAACCCGGGCCATGGGCATCGCTGGCGGTCCGGCCCCAACCAGCGCAGGGCGGAAACTCAGGGGCCGCCGCCGCCAAAGTGCGAGGCGTCGAACACCCGGCAACGAAGCCGAGGCAGCCGGACTGCTCGATGCCTACTTGGCAGCGCGGCGTCTCCTAGTCGGCCAGATTCCGTCCGGCTTCAGGCGGGCTGCCTCCAGGCGAACGGGAAAGCCCGGCGCGTGTCCCTACGGGCGGGGGAGCGCCTCGCTAAGGCTGGCCAGCCGGGCCGACTGGATCTCGCCCGCCGAGTCGAGCGTGATGACGAGGTTGAACACGACCTTCGTGATGTTTGCAACGTTGAACACCGTGTTTGGGCTGACGAACGTGAACGTCGGGCTCCAGTTGATCTCGCCAGGCCCCGTCGGAACAGTCGTCTTCTCCGAACCCGTGCCCCTGTAGCGATCCCCGGTCGTCTGGTCGACCGCCTTCGTGTTGCTAAGGTTGGCGTGCAGCGTCGTCCCCTTGGCGTTCTGCACGGCATTGAGGTGCAGCGAGCCGGTCACGCTCAGGGGACCGATGATGGCATCGACGAACACGTCCACGGGAGCGCCGCCAGCCGAAAAGGCGTTCGGTTGCCGGCCAGACCGCGCCGAACCCAGCCACTGTCATCACACCGATCACAACGAGTCTGCGCATAGTGGGCCTCCCCCTAAAATAGCCGTTGCGCCCTGCGGAGACGGCGCCCCGAAGCCCCAATGAGAGCGCATGCCGATACTGCGCCCGGCCCAGCGGGATAGCGAACGGGCTCATGGCGCTGCTGGACCGCCGCATCCGGAGCCTCGTTTCCTCGAGGTAGTACGGCACGGCCGACGTCGCAGACTCTCCTGAAACTTATTCCACGAGGGTCACAAAGCAGAGCGAGTCACGCCTTGCCTGGCTTCAGGAGCGGGAGGCTGCCACCGCGACTACGACGAGCAGTCGTGAGGGTATGCAGATGAACTAATACGCGCGGGTTTCCAGGAACTTGATGTGCGAAGCGGGAATTACGCCGTCGTTGACCCGGAAGGTGAGCAGATCGAGGTTTCCGGCGGTGTGAGCAAGTCTGGCTCGTACCGATGCACTCGTCTCGGTTTTCGCTTGGTGTTGAAGCGGCGAGAAGGTCCCGTTGGTGTCCATGCTCCTATTGTGAACTGGTGGCCCCGGCGGCACCTGGGGCAAACGGCCCTAATATACGGGACGTTCGGCCCCCATTTTCAGATTCATCAAGGCACCGGGCTTAGGTTTGGTCGCCTGGGATCAGCTCCTCTGATGCTTCGCTGATGACGACTGGCCTTTCAAACACGCCGAGTGATAGATTTCGTCACATCGAGCCGGAGCTCATTGTGTCCAAGCTGACCAAGCTGCTGACTGTTCTGATTCTGGCTTCGGCCGCGTGTTCGCCTGCCGAAGAGGCGACTCCGAGCCAAGAGCAGAACGACCGATTCACTCCCCTCGAAGCCGGAGTCCTGACCGTCGGAACCAACCTTCCGGCTCCCGGATTCTGGAACGGCGACGACCCCTCGGCTATCGAAGGCGGATTCGAGTTCGGCATCGCTCAGGAGCTGGCGGAGCGCCTGGGCCTGGAGGACGGAGTGAAGGTGGTCAACGTCTCGTTCGATGCCCTGGTCGCCGGTCAGGCCAAGAACTTCGACGTGGCGTTCTCCCAGGTGACCATCACCGAGGACCGGGCAAAAGTCGTCGACTTCACGGTTCCCTACTTCAACTCTGATCAAGGAATCATGGTGCGCAAGGGCACGACGGTCCCCGATCTGGCAGCCGCCAAGAACCTGCAGTGGGGCGTTCAAGCCAGCACCACAGGCCAGACTTTCGTTGACGAGGAGATAGAGCCGGCCAAGGAAACACGGGTCTACTCCGAGACGACCCAGGCGTTCACCGCACTTCAGGCAAATCAGATCGACGCAGTGCTCCTCGACACGGCGATAGTCCTCAGCCAGGCCTCCCAGCCGAACTCACCGTTTGAGGTGGTGGGACAGTTCCGGTCGGGCGAATCCTACGGGGGGGTGCTTCCAAAGGGCTCCGGAAACCGTTCGGAGATCGACCGGCACCTCGAGGAGATGCGAGACGACGGCACGACCACCGAGCTGGGAGACAGGTACCTGAAGCCGGAGTTCGGCGAGGATCCGGCCAAGGTTCCCTACATCGAAATCAGCTAGCTCAGCCCGTGGTCCCCTCCGTCGTCCGGCCTCCCAAGCAAGGCCGGGGTTTAGAGGGGCCTCCCCCCAAGCACAAGCGCGCCCAACGGGCGTTGTTCCTGCTGATCACCGCGGGGGTGGTAGTGGTCCTCGTAAGGTCGTCCGCCGGGCTGGTGCAGTTCGGCCGGACGTTCCTGGACCGGGAGATCCTCGCCGAGAGCCTTCCGTCGATCCTCACCGGCTTCTGGATGAACGTGCAACTTTTCGTGGTGGCGGAGGTCCTCGTGCTGATCTGGGGTCTGGTGGTTGCTCTGGCCCGCTCGGCGCCGGGTCCGGAAGGTGCGCCGCTGCGCTGGCTGGCGATTGCCTATCTGGATCTGTTCCGGGGGCTTCCCGCGTTGGTGACCATCTATTTGATCGGCTTCGGTTTGCCCCTGACCGGGCTTCCGGTCTTCCGAAGCCTCTCGCTCTTCAACCTCGGTGTGCTGGCTCTAACCCTCATCTACGGTGCCTACGTGGCGGAGGTATACCGGGCGGGGATCGACAGTGTGCACTGGAGCCAGAGCGCAGCCTCCCGATCGCTCGGGTTGTCGTACCGGCAGACGATGCGCTTCGTCGTCATCCCTCAAGCCGTTCGCCGGGTGATTCCTCCACTGCTGAACGACTTTATCTGCCTTCAAAAGGACACGACCCTAGTGTCGCTGATCGGTTTGCTGGAAGGGTTCAACCGGGCGCGCATCTTCTCGGGCAACCGGTTTAACCTCTCCCCGGTGGTCGGCCTCGGGCTGTGCTTTGTCGTAATCACCATTCCGATGGCCCGGCTGACCGACTACCTGGTGGATCGCGACCAGCGGCGCATGAGAGCGGCGGGCTGAGGCGGTGCTTGAAGTCTCCGGCGTGACGAAGAGCTTCGGAACCAACCGGGTTCTCGCCGGCATCGATCTTCAGATGCAGGAGCACTCGGTCGTCTGCCTGATCGGCGCCTCGGGGTCGGGCAAGTCGACCCTCCTCCGGTGCATCAACGGGCTGGAGTCCATCGACTCAGGATCGATCCTGGTCGGCGGGATTCCCGTGGTCCAGGAGGAGGAGAGCCTCAACCGGTTGCGCCGGGTGGTGGGCATCGTCTTTCAGAGCTTCAACCTGTTCCCCCACATGACCGTGCTCCAGAACGTCACGCTCGCTCCTCGTCAGGTCCTGAAGCTTTCGGCAGCAGATGCCGACGCTCGGGCCTATGAGCTGCTGGCCCGCATCGGGCTGACCGAGAAGTCCGGCGACTACCCCGATCGGCTTTCGGGGGGCCAGCAACAACGGGTGGCCATAGTCCGGGCTCTGGCCATGCAGCCCCGGCTCCTGCTTCTCGACGAGATCACCAGCGCCCTGGACCCCGCGCTGGTCGGCGAGGTCTTAGATCTGGTCCGGGAGCTGGCCTCGGAGGGCATGACCCTTCTGCTGGCGACTCACCAGATGGGCTTTGCTCGTCAAGT
>JBBDRH010000286.1:0-5768 GCA_040905645.1 Actinomycetota bacterium | reverse complement strand
CTGGCAGCAGCTCTTGATGCTTCCATCTACAACGGGAACTCTCTCGACGTGGAGGATCGGACCAAAACCTGGGCCAGGACCTTCGACGTCAACGATCGTTCGCTCCGGCAGATGATCATTGGTTTGGGAGGCACAGCTCACGGAGTTCCACGGGAATCGAGTTTTGTGATCACCGCTGCATCGGAAGTGATGGCTCTTTTGGCGCTGGCGACTGACTTTGCGGATCTTCGCGTGCGACTGGGCGAGATAGTGGTCGCCGATACGAGGTTGGGAAATCCAGTCACAGCAGAGGACATCAAGGTCGCAGGTTCCATGGCTGTGCTGCTGAAGGAAGCGGTAATGCCGAACCTTGTTCAGACCCTCGAGGGCCAGCCCGTCTTCATTCATACGGGCCCATTCGGCAACATCGCCAGCGCCAACAGCTCCATCATTGCGACCCGTCTGGCGTTGAAGCTGGCGGACTATGTGGTTACCGAGGCCGGATTTGGCTCAGATCTGGGACTGGAGAAGTTCTGCCATCTCGTCTGCCGTTACGCCAATCTGAAGCCGGCAGCCGCGGTACTGGTTTGCACAGTCAGGGCGATCAAGGCTCACGGAGGTGTCCCGGATGGGCCGCAGCTGCTGGATGAGGACGGGACGGCGCTCAAGCTCGGCGTTGAGAATCTGGCCGCACACATGGATATCGTTCACGAGTTTGGAATCCCGTGCGTCGTGGCGATCAACAGGTTCCCGGGGGATTCGGAGGATGAGCTTGCGCTGCTGAGAGACCTGGCCTTGGAGCGGGGTGCTGAGCGGGTGGTTGTGAACGACGGGTTTCGAAACGGAGGCGACGGCGCCGCCGACCTGGCGGCAAGCGTCGTGGAGACGTGTGAGACGCCCAGCAACTATCGTCCCGTCAACCGGCCGGGAGGCCCGATCTACGACCAGATCAAAAAAATCGCAACCAGGCTGTATGGGGCTGACGGCATCGAGCTGTTCCCCGAGGCCCGCCGGCGTTTGGAGATCCTGGAACGTCGAGGCCTGGCAGAGCTTCCGGTATGTATGGCCAAGACCCATCTTTCGATCTCCCATGATCCCTCCCAGAAGGGGCGACCCCAGGGGTTCCGTCTCCCAGTTCGCAATCTCTATGCCTCCGTTGGAGCGCGTTTTGTGGTGGCGCTCTGCGGCGACGTGATGCTGATGCCGGGACTGGGCAAAGATCCCGCTCTTGCGAGGATCGACGTCGATGCCAGCGGCAAGACCGTGGGCCTTTTCTGAGCTTGAAGAGCAGTAACTAGCAGGCCCTGAGGCTGGTTTGACGGCAAGGCTCTCCGCGGCGTAACGTATGGGAACCTAGAAAGAACGGTCTGTCTATCATTGCCGAGTCAACATTCGTGTCCCGAGTCGTGTGGGCTCCAAGGTTCGCTCAGAGGCGAAATCGTCGATAGGCAAGGCTTGCGAGTTTGCCCGGCAAAGGGCGGGGAGATCGGAAATTTCTAGCCGCTGTGAAATTCAGGCAGGAGGACCTGCTTTTTTGCTACAGCACGCCGTAGCTTCGCGGAAGGGACGAGCCGGCCATCAATGCCATGACCGGAGTGTTACCGGCGCACGTTCGCCGCCTTGAACGATGACGAGTGTGCGCCGTTCAGCAATCACCGGACACAAACGCTCCGGACGGTAGCGAAATTCTTTCAGCACCACGACCCGAGTAGAGAGGAAGTGTAATGGGCAAATATGACCCAAGGACGGCCACCGGAATACCTACCGAACCTGTTGGCTCCCTGCCCCGGCCGGCCAAGCTACAGGCTGCGTATGCGAAGTATGACGCTGGAGAGATCAAAAAGGAGGAGTTGGAGGCTGAGCAGGACGAGGCGGTGAAGGATTCGATCGAGCTGTTCGAGGCCACCGGTTCGCCGATCATCTCCGACGGGGAGCAGCGCTGGTCGAGCTTCGCTACCTACCCCCTGGCAGACACGCTGGCAGGGACGGGCCTTGCCCCCAATCTCGGACCCGGCGGTAACTACTTCGCCATCTTTGCCGACGGCCACTACCGGCAGCTGCCGAAACTTGTCGGAGGCCCGTTCAAGTACAACTACTACGCCGGTGACACGCTCAAGAAGTCCATCAACCTGACCAAGAAGCCGATGAAGCAGGCGGTCATTGCTCCATCGATGCTCGCGTTGCTCTATCCGCTTGACACCGCGGTTCCCGGCTACAGCCAATGGAAGTTCGAGGCCGACCTGATCGACGAGTGTGAGAAGGACGTGAGGAGTGCCTTCGAAGCGGGAGCGGCGAGGGTCTCGATCGACTTCACCGAGGGTCGGCTGGCCACCCGGGCCGACCCCCGCAACCCGTGGACGGGAATGGGGATGTTGCCGCACTTCATCGACCTCAACCAGCGGGTGCTCGAGCGCTTCTCGGCAGGGGAGCGCGAAAACATCGGCATCCACGTCTGCCCTGGTGGTGACCGTGACTCCGTGCACAGCGCCGATGTGCCTTATGAGAATCTGCTCAGCGAGCTGTTCAAGCTGAACGCCGGATACTTCCTGATGCAGTTCTCGAGCGAGCGCGACAAGAAGCCGGTGTACGAGGCAATCGGAAAGTACAGCCGGGACGACGCCAACGGGGTACCGCAGATGGTGTATCTGGGGTGCATCTCGGGCCAGAGCCCCCGGGCCGAGACTGCGCAGGAGGTCTGCGACATGCTCGTGGAGCTCGCCAACTACATCCCCAAGGAGCGCATCGGCTCGACCGACGACTGCGGCTTTTCACCCTTCAGCATCGATGAGAAGCCACAGCACGGCTCACCTGACTACGCCCGCGACGTCGCCTTCCAGAAGATCAAGAACCGCATCCAAGGGACGAAGATGGCCGCGGAGAAGCTCGGCGTCGGCTAGCTACAGTGTGGAGACCGCCGGACAGCTGGGGGTCTGTCCGGCGGTTCTCTCATCCGCTCAATCGCGGACGGCCAGCAGCTTTACCCCCCCGATGCCGAGCTGCGAAAGCGGCCGCGTGGCGACCTCGGGCGGGATCGGCGCATCCTCACCGATCACCTGCAGCCGGGTTACCCGCAAGCCTTCGTCCGTCAGCATGTCTCCAAGCTCGTCCAGGGTCACCCGATTAAGCTTTCGATTACTCTCCAGCAGGTGCTCGGCCCAGGCAGGGTCCTGCCCTGGATCGGAGCGCACAGTCGCCGTGATCTCCTCCTCTGTGTGCCTGAGCTGGGCGAACCCCTCCGGATACCACTGCTCCAACAGCGATCCGTGCGGAGAGCTGAAGAAGGGGTAGAGCTGGATCATCAGGGCCCCCTCCGCCCGGAGGATTCTTCTTACCTCGTGGATCGCTCCCCGCGGGTTCTGCAGGTGGTGGAAAGCCGACCACGAAAAAACGAAGTCGAAGCTCTCGTCGTCCGCGTCCAGCTTCCCGGCGGAGCTCGTTCGGAATTCCAGGCCGGTGGGAAGCTCGCCGGAATGTCCTTCCTCGGTCGCAAGCCGCGACAACAGCCGTGTGTCGACCGGCCGCAAATCGAAACCCACCAACCGGCCGGGGGAGACCCGGCGGAATACTCCCAGGTCGATGATTCCGTCTCCGCATCCAATGTCGGCGACGGCCTTGCCCGTGAGACTGAGAAAGTTGGAGCCGAATAGCTCGACCACCTGCGAGGCGGCCTGATCGTAACGCTCGTGGAACCACTGCGAGCGCTGGTGCTGGGGGAACCAGACGTGTCCGTGTTCAAGGTTCATGCGATTGCCTTTGTCCAATGACTCCCCGACGGGTCCACAAGAGAGTCGAAACTTAGAAATACATCGAAGGAATAACGCTTGTCATAAGTTTGTCATCGCGCTTTAACTCCTGTTTTACCGGCCATTTACTGATTGGACACACGCCGAAAAGAACATGGGGGCATGAACTCATACCCCAGACGTAAGTTTCTTCGCCTTGCCGCGGGTGTGCCCGCAGGGCTTCTGGCCGGCAAAGCACTCGCTGCATGCTCCTCCGGGAGCTCCAACGATGGCGGCGATACCGGCGCCAGTCCGGCAGCCGGAACGGCCGCAGGAGTTTCGAGCGCACCCATCAGGTTAGGTTTCATTGCCCTTACCGACTGTGCCTCCATAGTGATGGCTCAAGAATTAGGCTACTTCAAGGAGCGTGGCCTCAACGTAGAAGTAATCAAGCAGGCCTCCTGGCCGGCAACCCGTGACAACCTGCTCAGCGGGCAAATCGACGGAGCCCACTGTCTTTTCAGCATGCCGGTCTCGCTGGCTGCTGGTATTGGCGGCCAACCGGAGAGCAGGTGCTCAAGATTGCCATGGTGCTCAGCAACAACGGGCAGGGGATCACGCTGGAGAAGTCATTGTCGGCGGCAGGCTACGGCGACCTCGCCAAGGCCAACTCCGTCCTCTCGGCCAAGAAGGACCTCAGTCTTGCGATGACCTTCCCGGGCGCACCCACGACACCTGGCTGCGCTACTGGCTCAAGGCCGCAAAGATCGAAAACAAGAACATCATTCCCATCCCCCCGCCTCAGATGGTGGCGAACATGAAAATCGGTACGATGGGCGGTTTCTCTGTCGGGGAGCCCTGGAACGCCCAGGCGGTCACCGAAGGGATCGGATTCACCGGGATCAACTCCCAGGACATCTGGATGCACCACCCGGAGAAGGCGCTCGTGGTGAATCCTGCGTTTGCAGATTCCCGCAAAGAGGACCTGAAAGCCCTGATGGGTGCGATCCTGAAGGCGAGCGAGTGGCTCGACCACCCGGAGAACCGGGCCCAGGCGGCCCAGACAATTGGGGTACCCGGCTACGTTGGAGCAGCGCCGGAGGTGATCGAGGGAAGAATGCTCGGCAAGTACGATCTGGGCGCCGATCTGGGCAGCAAGACCTACGCCGAGGACCGGATGGTGTTCTTCCGTAACGGCGCTACCAACGCGCTCCGGAGCAGCCACGTGTACTGGTTCCTGACCCAGTTCCAGCGCTTCGGATTGTTGAAGGAGGCGCCCCATTACAAGGAGATCGCCGACCGTCTTCTGCTCAAGGACCTGTACCTACAGGTTGCCGACGCCGAGAAGATCACCGTCCCCGACGACGACATGGCTCCGTTCGAGGTGAAGCTCGACCAGGTCGAGTTTGACCCCGCCAAGCCGGAAGTGGAGGCGCAGCGCGCATGACCCCTAACTCATCAGATCCGACAACCTTGGTCGCAGAGAAATGCGAAAATCTACTATCCGGCAGGCCGGTGCCGTCCATGCCGGTCGATCCTCGTTTGCCCGAGCCCGCCCCGGCTCCGCCCAAGGCCGGCCGGCTGGCCGATCTCGGCTCCGGCCTGGCTCTGGCGGCAACGGGAGGCGCGGTCCTGCTGGTCGTCTGGCAGATCGTTGCATCGCTGAAGCCGAACCTGCCGTCGCCGGGAGAGTCGCTGACCGAGCTCCGGGTTCAGCTGGCCAGCCCGTTCCACGATCTGGGGCCCAACGACAAAGGGCTCTTTCTGATGCTGGCGAGCAGCCTCCTCAAGGTTTCCTCCGGGTTCGTCCTGGCGGCCCTGGTGGGCATTCCCCTCGGCTTCGCGATCGGTGCCAGCCCCAAGCTCAACAGAGTGGCCAACCCGCTGATCCAGCTCTTGCGTCCCGTATCGCCCCTGGCCTGGTATCCCCTGGCGCTGACGTTCTTTTTGACCAGCAGCCCATCGCCCAACGTCTCCTTCATGGCGAGCATCCTGACGATAGGGGTCACCGCTCTGTGGCCCACGCTGATCAACACCAGTGTGGGCGTGGCGGCCGTGGACCCGGAC
>JBBDRH010000285.1:0-5794 GCA_040905645.1 Actinomycetota bacterium | reverse complement strand
CCAGGACGTTGCGGGCATGGTCATAATCGTATTTCTGCATCCCGACCTGGTCTTCGTGGCCCGGGCGTGGCTCGGTCAGGACGTTGCCGGCGGGCGTGCCCTCCGGGGACATGACCCGCTCCCACTTCGACCACTCCGAGTTGCGAATGACCAGGCTGATCGGGCTGCCCAGGGTCAGCCCGAAGCGCACCCCGGAGAGCAGCTCCAGAGAATCCTGCTCGATCTTCATGCGCGGGCCCCGGCCGAATCCGAGCCGGCGCCGGGCCAGCTCGTCGGCTATGAACTTGCTGTGGATGGGCACACCGGAGGGCATACCCTCCAGGATCACGGAGAGGGCGGGCCCGTGGGACTCCCCCGCGGTCAGAAATCGAAGCATGGAACTAGATTACTTCAGCAGACCGCGGCTCCCTTGGAACTGCGAGCCCCGGGCCTGCGGCCCGTGCGCCTACGCTTTGGCGTACTCCTCGACCGCCTGGCGCTGGAACTCCAGACCCACGAACTCGTCGTCGCCGACCACCCAGGCGTCATGGCCGGGCAGGATCTCGTAGACCTCCCCTGGCCCGCCGTCGAACTCATTCCCGTCGTTCATCACGATGTGGATGGTGCCGGACACGATGTAGCCGACATGGTGAACCTGGCAGCTATCCCCGCCTACTATCGGCTTCACGCATTCCGACCATTTCCAGCCGGGTTGAAAGACCGACCGTCCGACCTTCTGACTGCCGAGGTTAACGATCTCGACCTTTCCCTTGTCGAAAGTACGAACCTCATCGGGTGAGTCAAACGACGCTTTCGCGCTTTCTGCCATAGCTCGGCTCCTTTGAACGGCAGGCCTGTGATGCCCGGTACCTCCAGCATACCCTCAGCCTTGTTGGCCTACTCCACCGTCAGCGTTGCGACCATCCCCAGATCCTTGTGAACCTTGCCGTCCTCGTTCTCGAGGATGCACTGGATCGTGTAGGTCCCGGGTTCGAGGACCGCGGCGAGCGGCTCCGCCTCGGCGCCGGGGCTGAAAGCCTCCACCTCGCCCACCGCCTCGCCGGCTTCGTCCAGGACCTCGAGCTCATGATCCTGGGTGCCTTCGTTCTCCGCGTTGAACAACACGTTGGGACCCTTCACCGTGGTCGGTCCCCGGAACTCGTAGTCGACGAGAACGTAGTCGGCGACGGTGTCGGCATCGTCCGCATCGAACGCCTCCTCAGCCACCTCCTCGGTGGGCTGTTCGATCTCACCTCCGCCGCAGGCTCCGGCCAGTGCCAGCAGCGCCATCAGGATCAAAGCTCGCCTTCTCACCCATCTCTCCTTGATCGAATTCTGTTGGAGCCTATCTTAGGTGGACCTAACCTGACAAGGTAGGGATGCCATACATTTTCGCTCTAGAGGCGCCAGAACGTTGAAACCGCCGGCCCCACGAAGAGCGGCAGGAAGCCCCCCAGGGCCATCGAGGGCCCAAACGGAACGGTGTCCTTGCGGCCCTTCTTGCGCAGGACCACCAGGGTGAGGCCGACGATCGAGCCGACGAGGAACGCCAGGAAAGCCCCCACCAAGACGTGGACGAGGCTGAACCAGGCGAGATGCATGCCGATGTAGCCGGCCAGCTTGATGTCGCCCATCCCCATCGCGCCGGGCGCCACCAGGCCGAGCACGAGCATCGGGAGGGCGTAGGCGAATGCGCCGATTACGAGTCTAATGAGTGTTCCCGGGACCCCCTCCCCCAGGGCCGCGATCACGAGCAGCACCCCACCGACGATCGACATCGGACCCAGAACCTTGTTGGGGATCCTTCGTTCGTCGAAGTCCACGGCCGACAGAATCATCAGGGTGGTGGCGTAGGCGAGGAACGCGGGAAGGATCCAGCTCACCCCGAACCGGGCGGCGAGAAGGCCCCAGGCAAGGCCGACTGCAAGCTCGACCAGCGGGTCGCGGATTCGGATCTTGCACCCGCACCCCTTTCGGAGCCCCCGGCCGGCGAGGTAGGAGATCACAGGGATTCGATGGGCCCATGGCGCCGAGGCTCCGCAGACCGGGCAGTTGAAAGGCCCGCCGAGGAGGCGGAGGCGGGCCCGGTCCCGATGGATGACCACCACCGCCAGCGACCCGGCCGCCAGGCCTCCGAGAAAGGAGAGAAGCAGAACAAGAGGGCGAGTTTCGACAAACATGGTGTGCGAATCCTAAGTTAGCCTGGCCCAAGCCCAGGTCAAACGGTGCTCTGGGCACTTCGGAGCACGTGCCGAAGCCCATCTCGCGAGTGGATACCGAGCTTCTGGTAGCCGTGAGTGAGGTGTTGCTCCACGGTCCTAATGGTGACGAAGAGGGCCTCGGCGATGTCGCGATTGCTCAGGCCGTCAAAGGCCATTCGGCATATGCGGCTCTCACTCGCAGTCAGCGATTCCTCACCGGCGATTGCCGGACGGCGCGGTCGTGCACCAAGCGCGACCAGCTTCCCATGCGCTCGTTGTTCCAGCCGAGTAGCGCTGCATCGATGTGCCAGGTCCAACCCCGCCCGCAGCTTTTCCATTCCTTCTTTGTGGCGGCCCATCCGCGCCAGCTCGCTCCCCAAATCGGTGAGCGCGGAGGCATACACGAGGCGGGCGGGTGACGGCTCGAGCACCTCCACCGCTTCGTAGAGAAGGTCGAGCCCCGCCTGTCCCGGTTGAACCATGCCGGCGAATCTGAGCGCATTGCCCAGCGCCCGAGGTGCGCCCAAGCTTCGAGCTTTTATCAGAGCCTCCTGCGCCAGATCCATCGCCCTATGCCACCGGCCCATCCGGCTTGCGGCGATGGCGGCCAGCGACTTGTAGGGCGTCAGGAACAGGTTCGTAGGTCCTGTTCGCTCCTCGCGTGCCATCAACTCCGTGAAATCTTTCAGTCCAAGCTCATCTTTGCCTTCCGCCAGCCGGAGATAGCCACGGCTCGCCAGCAGGAACCTGAACGGCACCGCGTCCGGAAGCTCCGCGTCGAAACTGCACCTTCGCAAAATGCCTTCAGCTCGGTCGAACTCGCCCTGCTCGATGAGTGCCGGAATCAGGCCCTCCAAGGTGCCGGCCAGGATCGCCGGAGGGATGGCCGGCGACGAAAGCGCAAACTCAAAGGCGACGAGCCCGTCCGCTTCCGCCTCCCTGACGTCTCCCTTGGCGTTCAAGAGAAATGAGCGCCAGCCAGATGACAAAGCGAAGCCCAGACCCGATCCGAGTTCGCGCGCTTGGATGAAGCTGGCCTTCAAGAAAACTTCGACGACATCGTATCGGTCGGCACACAAGAGCGGATAAAGCGAGATGTAGGCTAAATTCGACTCGCACGATTGTTCCGCCAGGAGCTTGTTTCCGCCCAGAGACTTCTCCGCCAGATCCGCCACCGTCGCCGCATCTGCTCCCGAGAGCGCGCTGACAATGGCCAGGTGCACCAGAAGAACCCGCTCCGGGGGGGTGCGGCCTTCCAGCTTTCCCTTCCACCGCTCCAATCGCTTGTCGGCCAGCGGGGAGGTGGCAATTCCGAGGCGTAACAAGGAGACAAGCTCCGCTTCGAGCTGCATGGCGAGTCCAGGATTGGCATCGCCCAGCCCCTGGAGCGATCGATCCACCACTTCCACCGCCTCCGCGACCCTCCCAGCATTGAATAGGGCGCGCAGGAGCTCCAAGCCGGTCCTGGCCCGGGCTTGCGGGTCATCTTGCAGCCCGAAAGCCTCCGTCAGGTGTTCCACTGCCTTGACCGGCGCAACCCGCTGTTCTGCCCGGCCGAGCTCCAGCAGAACTTGAGGCCGTTCAGCTGGGGACGGCGGCTCTCGCACGGCGCGCCGGAGGAAAGCGATTGCCGCGCCTGCCGCACCCCTGGACAACGACTCGCCGGCGGCCTGCCTCAAAGTCTTCACCACCCACCGATCACCGTTTGGCTCTGCCTCCAACAAATGGGTGCTGATCCTTTCCACGGGCTCCCCGTCCTCGGCCAGCAGGCGCGCCGCCCTACCATGAGCGAAGGCCCTTTCGGATGGGGAGAGACCGGCGTAGATCGCATGTCTCACCAACGGGTGAACGAACTCCAGAGGTCTGGTGTCTCGTAAGATTTCGGCCGCCACCAGGGCATCGGCTGCCGCACCGGCGGCCCCTATGTCCAAACCGCTAAGCTCCGCTGCCCGGCGCAAGTCAGCTCCGTCGCCCAGGAGGGCGACAGCTCCGGCCAGGACCGGTGCTTCGTGTGAAGCGCTCTTGACTCGCAGAAGGATCGACTTTGCCACCCCCGGAGGACCCATCCGTGAGACCACCGAGGGGGATGCATCGACAGGATTTACTCCGGCGGAGCGCAGCGCAGAAATCAGCTCGGTGACGAGAAAGGGGTTGCCTCCGGTCGAGGCGTGACAGGCTCCGAAAAACGAGTCGTTTCCGTCACCGATCGCACTGCGCAGCATCGCCGCGGTTGCCTCCGCGCTGAGGGCATCCGGCAAACAAGTCTCAACCGGCAGATCGCTTTCGAGTTGAGATAACAGCCCGGCCGACTCCTCGGATGCTCGAGCCGCCACCGCGACCAAGATTGGGAGACCCTCCAACCTCCTGGCCAGATATATCAAAAACCGCACGGAGGCCTGATCGGCCCATTGAACATCGTCAACGCTGATGAGCAAGGGGCATTCACGAGCCAGGTTGTCACAGAGCCAGTACAGCCCGTGAAGCACGGGAAAGGCAGGATCGGATGTTGAGGCCGGTAGAGGGCCGTTGGTCTGAGCGGAGAAAGAGGGGTCTACCAACGGCTGGGCCAGCGATGCGGCGCCGGAGAACCAACGGGCACGCTCATGGGAGGAGGCGTTAGCGAGGGCCGGCTCGAAGAGCTGGCGGACCATACCGTAAGCAAAATCACGTTCGGTCTCTGAACCCCGGGCGCGCAGGATCATGAACCCCTCGGCCGTCGCAAGATCCTGGGCTCTATGCACCAGCTCGGTCTTGCCGATGCCGGAAGCGCCAGTAATGAAAAGCACCGACCCTGCCCCGTTCCGGGTGGCCTGCAGGAGCGACGAGATTTTCTCCGTCGCTTGCTCCCGCTCGAACAGCCTTTTCGCCTTAGTCATCGCCCGATATACGAATCCCTTCGGTAAGGCTGCCCAAAGTCTACGGGCTGACCATGATGTGCGGGCCCGTTCGCCCATCCAGAATCCTCCACAAGCTTAACGAAAGGGGATCCGGGATGAGAGAGCGTCGATGGGCCCGAGGCATATCAGCGTCGGGAGCGTTCCTTCTGGTGTTGTCACTCGCAGGATGCGGCACGGGCAAGGAGGAGGAGCCAAAGGTGGATGCAACGGAGAAGGCATCGCAGTCGGACGAAAATCAAGAGCTGCTGCGCAAGGCATACCGGAGCATCGGCGAGGGAGACGTGCCGGCTGCGCTTGCGCTTTACGACGACGGCATCGTGTTTCACGTCCCGGGAACAAACCAGCTGGCAGGGGATCACACGGGCAAGGCGGCGGTGGGGGCCACGATGCGGAAGTTCCAGGAGCTTTCGGGAGGAACGTTCAAACTCCAGCCGGTCCAGATCGTCGCCAACGACGGGTACGGCTTTGTGCTGGCCCAGGCTTCGGCCAGCCGGAACGGCAAAACGATCGCGGAGGAGCCAATGCAGCTGTGGCGGTTCGTAGACGGGGAGCCGGTTGAGATCTGGCTCTACCCGAGAGACCAGCAAGCTTTCAACGAATTCTGGTCGTAGAACCCCCAGCGCCCGGCGGCTCTGTCTAGTGCCGCATCAGGCAACCTTCGAGGCGTTTGGCGGCGTGAGGCACCCTCAGGCTTCGTTCTCGGCCCCACCGTATGGT
>JBBDRH010000284.1:0-5808 GCA_040905645.1 Actinomycetota bacterium | reverse complement strand
GAAGAAGGACCCGTCGAAGCTTTCCGGACGGACGCGCACCAACAAGCTCGTGCACTTCGAGGATGAGGCAGCCGAGGGGGAGTTCCGGCAGGTACTGGTGACCGGAGCCGCGCCCAGCCATCTGGAGGGTCGACTCGCCGGATAGCGCTGCCGGAAGCAGGGTGCTTGCCCTGGTGGGACCCACGGCGGTGGGCAAGAGCGCCCTCGCAATGAAGATCGCACCGCTGATCGACGCGGAGATAGTGAGCGTCGACTCGGCGACCGTCTACCGGGATATGGACCTCGGCACCGACAAACCGAGCGCGGCCGAACGATCGGCGGTCCCTCACCACCTGATCGATCTGGTCGATCACACCGACCCGTTCACGGTTGCCGATTTCCAGCGGTGGGGTCGGGAAGCTGTCTCGAAAGTTCTCTCCCGCGGGAGGCTGCCGCTGCTCGTGGGTGGCTCCGGTCTGTACTTCCGGGCGGTCGTGGACCCTCTGGAGTTCCCGGGCACCGACTCTGCCGTGCGAACCAGACTCGAGCGCGAGCTGGAGGAGCTCGGCCCGGAACGCCTCTACGAGCGGCTCCTCCAGGTCGATCCGAAGGCCGCAGAACGTATTCACCCCTCCAACTCGCGCCGGGCGATCAGGGCCCTGGAGGTCGCCGAGCTCACGGGGAACCCGTTCTCCGCGTACCGGGTGGCCTGGGAGGAGCGCCGCTCGATCTACGATCTGGTGGTGGCCGGGCTCACGCTGACCCCCGAACGATTGGACGCGCGGATCGATGAGCGCGTCGACCGGCTGATAGAGAATGGGTGGGTCGATGAGGTCGCCGGGCTCACCGCCGGAGGGACCGGCCTGTCCGCCACGTCCGTCCAGGTGCTCGGATATGCTCAAATCAAGGACCACCTCGACGGCTCCATCTCCCTGGAAGAGGCCGTGACCGAGATCAAACGGCGCACGCGAAGGTTCGCGCGCCGGCAGCTCCGTTGGTTCAAGGCCGATCCCCGGATAAGGTGGTTCGTGGACCCGGAGGCGGCGGGCGAGTATTTGATGAAAGTGGCGAATGGGCGGAATTGAGTTTTCGAAGTACCACGGTCTGGGCAACGACTTCATCCTCATTTTCGAGCAGAGCCTGGATTCCGGGGCAGCCCGGCAGCTGTGCGACCGGAACGTCGGAGTGGGCGGGGACGGCGTGATCCGGATCGGCAGGTCCGAGATCGCCGACTTCAGCTTCCTTCTCTACAACTCCGACGGTGGGGTGGCCGAGGTGTCGGGCAACGGCCTTCGATGTGTGGGTAAGTTCCTCTACGACAGCGGCTACCACAGCTCGACGAAGCTGACCATCGAGGCCGGAGGGCAGGTCAAGGTCCTGGAGCTGGCCGTCGAGGGCGGCGTGGTGAGCTCGGTGAGGGCCGACATGGGAATTCCGGAGGTGCAGGACGATATCGAGCTTCACGGACACCTCTGGAAGAGAACGGTCACCGGCAACCCGCACGCCACCACCCTCGTCGACGACATCGATGCAGCGCCGGTGGCCGAGCTCGGCCCGCTCATCGAGCTCGACCCGGCATTTCCGAACCGGACCAACGTGGAGTTTGCGAAGGTGGAGGGAGATGTGATTCACGCTCGATTCTGGGAGCGAGGAGTCGGACCGACCAGGTCGTCGGGAACGGGATCGTGCGCATGCCTGGTGGCAAGCGGGCGCTCTCGTGCAACGGTGCGTACATTGGGAGGAGATCTATTGATCACCAGGGAGCAGGACGGCCGTCTTTTCATGACCGGCCCGGCAGTGCACGTCTTTGACGGGAGGACAGCGTGAGAACCGCCGAACGCATACAGAAGCTTCCTCCCTATCTTTTCGCGGAGCTGGACCGGAAAGTCTCCGAGGCGAAGGCACGGGGGGTCGATGTGATCTCGTTCGGCATCGGAGACCCCGACCGCCCTACCCCCGCTCACATCGTGGAGGCGGGGCAGAAGGCTATGGCGGACCCATCGACCCATCAGTACCCCTCCTACTACGGGATGCCGGAGCTCAGGGCGGCCGTTGCCGGTTACTACGAGCGCAGGTTCGGTGTGTCACTGGACCCGGGCAGCGAAGTGCTGCCGCTGATCGGATCGAAGGAGGGGATCGCCCACCTGGCAACGGCTTTTATCGACCCGGGCGACTCCCTGCTGATCCAGGATCCCGGCTACCCGGTCTACCAGACTGCGGCGTTGCTGGCCGGCGGGGTGTCGCGGGCTCTGCCGCTGACCGCCGAGGACGGCTTCCTCCCCCGGCTCGACCGGGTGACGGAGGAGGATGCCGTGAATTCCAAGGTCTTGTGGATCAACTACCCGTCCAACCCGACCTCGGCAGTGTGCGATCTGGGGCTCATGGAGCAGGCGGTCGAATTCAGCAGAAGGCACGACCTGCTGCTTGCCCACGACTCTGCCTACGTCGAGCTGACCTACGACGGCTACGTTGCCCCCAGCGTCCTGCAGGCGCCGGGCGCCAAGGAGGTCGCGATCGAGTTCGGGTCGCTCTCGAAGACCTATAACATGACCGGCTGGCGGATCGGCTGGGTGGTGGGAGCGGCGGCGGCCATCGAGGCGTTGGGCCGGGTCAAGACGAACATCGACTCGGGAATTTTCAACGCGCTGCAGAGGGCGGGCATCGCGGCGCTCGAGGGGCCCCAGGACTGTATCCAGGAGAGCGTTGCGGTCTACCGCCGGCGCAGGGACGTGGTCGTCGGAGCGCTGAGCGCCAGCGGCATCGAGATCAAGCCCCCGCTGGGAGCCATCTATGTTTGGGTTCCGGTGCCCGCCGGGCATACCTCGGTGAGCTTTTGCGAGTTCCTCCTGAACGAGGTTGGGGTGGTGATAGCCCCGGGGTCGGGCTACGGGGCTCACGGCGAAGGGTACGTGAGATTCTCCTTGACTCTTAGAGACGATCGAGTGGACGAAGGCATGGATCGAGTTGCACGGGCGCTGAGCAGGATCTAGGTGACTCTCAGCGGAAGTTCCTCGGCCCCAGGACGCCCCTGCATCACCGCTGGCGGCGTTGCTTCGTCGGTTACATACTGTCGCGGGTATGCGCCCTCCTCGCGCCTTGTCATCGGCGCGCAGGATCGCCCTGGATGCGGAGGCACCTCCGCTGAGCGCCACCATTGACTGCCGAACGGGTTGTTCTGGTAGGCCTCGTACGCTCCCAGGCCGACCTGGATGAGGGCAGGGAGTCGCTCGACGAGCTTGCTCAGCTGGCCGATACCGCCGGTGCGGAGACCGTCGACCGGGTGATACAGGCGCGCCAGGCCCCCGACCCGGCGACCTACGTGGGGAAGGGCAAGGCTCTCGAGATCGTCGAGAAGGCCAGGAAGCTGAAGGCCACCGCCATTGTCTTCGACGACGAGCTCGCCCCGGCCCAGGGCCGCAACCTCGAGGATCTGGCAGGGGTCAACCCGCTGGCCGAGGACGCACTGAAGATCATCGACCGAACCGGCCTGATCCTCGACGTCTTCGCACAGCACGCCCACTCGGCGGAAGGCAAGCTGCAGGTGGAGCTTGCTCAGATCAACTACATGGTCCCGCGGCTCAGGGGTTGGGGCGAGGTCATGAGCCGGATTGGAGGCAGCCGGGGCGGGGGAGGTGCGGCCGGCGCCAGCCTGGGCACCAGAGGGCCCGGCGAAACCAAGCTCGAGGTCGACCGCCGCCGGATTGCCCGGCGGCTGAAGACGCTGAAGGAAGAGCTCAAGGAGGTCGACCGGACCCGGCAGATCAAGCGACGCCAGGGCAAACGCTCGGGCATTCCGCAGGTGAGCCTGGTGGGGTACACGAATGCAGGGAAGTCCACCCTTCTCAACGCTTTCACCGGCGCGGGGGTGCTGGTGGAGGACAAGCTCTTCTCAACCCTGGATCCCGTCTCGCGCAGGCTGGAGCTGCCGGACGGGCGCTTCGCGGTGCTCACCGACACGGTCGGCTTCGTCCGCAAGCTGCCCCACCAGCTGGTGGAGGCTTTCAAGTCGACGCTCGAGCAGACCGCCGGCGCCGACCTGCTTCTGCACGTGGTGGATGCCGGCCGGGAGGATCCCCGCGATCAGGTGGCGGCGGTCGATCAGGTTTTGATGTCGATTGGAGCGGGCGACATCCCTCGGGCAATCGTACTGAACAAAGCGGACCTCATCGACGAGGAGACCAAGAAGCGGCTGGCGGAGCAGTTCGAAGGCGCGACATTCGTCTCGGCCACGACCGGCGAGGGGCTGGAGGATCTGCTCGAGGCGGTCGCCAGGAGGCTTGCAGCGTCCCAGACCATTGCCGAGTTCGATGTGCCCTTCGACCGGGGCGATGTGCGCAGCCAGCTTCACGATCAGGGGGAGGTGCTGGAGGAGGTGTCGGGGCCGGATGGGATGAGGCTGGTGGTCAAGGCCCCCCGGGCGATCCTCGGCAAGTTCTCCGAGTTCGCGGCGGTGGAGCGCTCGGCTTAGTCCTGAGGGACGTCGCCTAAAGCTGCTTCGACATCCAATCCCTCACGCCGGTGTCCAGTGCGGCCGTGTTCAGACCGAACATTCCCTGCAGGGAGGCGCCGGTTTTGGCAACTGCCAGCGCCTCTATGGCTTGCTCGCTCTGCGGACTCGATGTCCTTTCGGGCAGCAACTCGTAGAGCTCTGCGGGAGGCACGGTGGCGTAGGAACGGTAGAACTCCCAGTACTTTTCCGGACCGAAGGACTCGACCAGGTACCAGGCGGCGGCGGCCGAGTAGGCGTACTCCAGTGAAGCGCCCTCCTTGCTGCTGCCGTGCTCACCCAGGTTCGATGCCTGCGTGAGTCTGTCGATCGTGATGCCGTCGAACTTTCCCTGCCTCAGCCCCTGCCGCCAGATCGACGTGGGCCGGGTGCCGGCCAGGTACATCGCCGCCGACTCGCTTACCCAGGCGGGGGTGAAGGGCCTGGTGTACTGGGCCACCCCCAGGTGGCCCAGCTCGTGGCGAAAGGTCTCGAGGGCGGCGCCGTCCTCGTGCAGCTTGCGGTCGTTGATCACCATCTGCCGGCTGAGCACCTTGATGCTGTCGGGCGTCACCTCGTACGAGGTCTCCACCTGGGCGATCGCCGAAACCGGCCCGAGGGTCGCGCTCGACATGCTTGCGTACTCCGCTTCGTCCTTCGCAATCACCAGCAGGTAGCTGTTCTCCAGGGGGAAGGTGATCTTTCCATCGAGCTGGGACCGGGCCTGCTCCGCCTCGTCCATGATGCGGGAGGGATCGCTGAGCGCGGGGCGGTGCAGCGCGAGGAAGTGCTCGGAGCGCTGGGTTTCGATGGGGCCGGTCGCCCAGACGGGTTGGGAAGAACCGGCGCGCACGGTCGAGGTGGTCACCCTCCAGCCATCCCCTACGGGCACCATATCGTAGTCGAAGCCGACCCGGAAGGCGTTGTCCTCGGGAAGCCCGGCATACCGGTAGCCCAGGTCGACGCGTACCCCTCGGAATGCGTCGGCGCCTCCGCGGATAGAACCCTTATCCAGGGTGAGCGTCAATCCCTCCAGTGGGACTGAGAGCGCGCCGGTGGCGAAGGGACGTTCGACCGCCTCCGCTTGAGGTTCCAGCCCCGCCAGATATCCCTCTACATCTCCGGCTTTCAGACGGCTGATGCGGTTGTCCAGGAACCTCTGGATCTGCCCCTGGGCGGAGTCCGGGGTGATGCCCGGGTCGGCAAGCCGCCCGCTCGTGCCGCAACCGGCCGTAACGAACAGCTGGAGGCAACAGAGGGTCGCCCGAAGGGACCGCCACCCAGACCCGTGGCGGTCCCTTCGAAGCTCAGAGCCTGCGGATAACTGCCACGACCTTTCCGAG
>JBBDRH010000283.1:0-5808 GCA_040905645.1 Actinomycetota bacterium | reverse complement strand
TCAGGCAAGGCCGCAGGGAGCCCCCATAGCCGAAGCCCTACGGGGGCGACCGAGAACGAATCCCGGGGTCGGCTCACCGCCAAACGCCCCGAAGGGTTGGCTGAAGGGACACCTACGCCGGCCAGGTGGGTTCCAGGCGTTTTTCCGCCTCGTCTCTAACTGCCTTCTTTTCGGGCTCGGCCCCCACCCTCTCGATTCGCTCCTGCGCAGTGGCGAGCAAAACCCGGCGGAAGTGGTGAGCTACCAGCGCTACGGTTGCCGGCAGCATCTTGCGAAATGCCTCCACCAGCTGGGCGGCGGCTTCCTCATCTGAGGAGGCGGAGTCACGGATGGGCCCTCTCACGTACTCGTCGAACATCTCCACCGCCCGCTCGGCCGTCCGCCTCGCAGACTGATTGTGCTCCCGAGCAAGGTCCAGCAGCTCGGAGAGCGGGAGGCCGGTTTCCAGCAGCGTCAGGCCTGCCGCAGCCGCCGCGGCGTCCGCCGAGGTGTACTGCGGGACGCCGTCGTGCATCCGGGGCACCAGCAGGTTTTCGCGTTCGATGGCGTGGATCAGCGCCGGCGACACCCCGATGCGCTCGGCCAGCTCATCGACGGTCAAGAACTCCTCGTTCTGCTCCTCGCCGGGGACCGGGCCGGCCAGAGCCTCCACGAGGGCTTCGTCGGCCTTGTCCAGCTCACCGTCCAGAAGGCGCCGGATCGATATGAGCGTGAAGCCCTTCCTCTTGAGGTCGCGCACCTTACGCAGGCGTTCGAGGTGCTCGGTCGTGTACCAGGCCACCCGGCTCTTGCGCTCAGGCGGAGGCAGCAGCCCCTTGGTCTGATAGAAGCGCACGGTATCGACACTGATGCCACAGCGGGCCGCCAGCTCATCGACTCGATATTTCATGAGCTACCACTCTACGAGTCATTGATCGAATAGTCGAGGCGAATGCTCGCCGCTAACTAACTCGGTGGGGCTGAAAGCCTTCGAGGTCTGTCCCGTGACGTTACCCAGGACGTTGATGAGCTCCATCGGGAGGACAAACTTCGTGGAGGGCCCCGCCCCCAGCTCCTTCAGGGCATCCAGGTACTGCAGGGTCATTGTGTTGGCGTCCAGGTTTCGGGCGACGTCGTAGATGGTGTTGAGCGCCAGCGCAAAACCTTCCGCTCTGACGATTGCGGACTGGCGATTGCCCTCGGCGTTCAGAATCGCCGCCTGTTTGTTGCCCTCGGCCACCGTGATGGCCGCCTGCTTGGCGCCGTCCGCCTCGGTGACCACGGCCCGCCGGGTCCGCTCGGCCGACATCTGACGGGTCATCGCATCCTGGACAGCGGGCGGCGGGATGATCTCGCGGATCTCGACGTTGGTGACCTTGACCCCCCACCGCTCGGTGACCTCGTCGAGCTTGACCCGTAGCACCTCGTTGATGTGCTCACGTTTGGCCAGGACGTCATCCAAGGCCATGTCTCCAACGACCGATCGCAGAGTGGTCGCTGCAACGTTTTGAGCAGCACCTGCGAAGTTCTCGACCTCGATGACCGACATCACACCATCCACGACTTTGTAGAAGACGATGAAGTCGATCGAGATCGTGGCGTTGTCCTCGGTGATCGCCGCCTGGTGGGGAATCTCCAGGTAGAGCTCTCTAAGGTCCACCCATGAGGCCTTGTCAATGATCGGAATGAGAAGCACAAGTCCCGGCCCTTTGATGCCGATGCTTCGCCCCAGCCGGAAGACGACGAGCCTGCGGTACTCGGGCACCACCTTGATGGCCTTGAACAGGAAGAAGACGACCGCGAGGAAGACAAGTCCGATGCCCAAAAGTGAGTCCATTCCTATTCCTCCAGTTCCAATTGTTGAGGCTCGTCGTCGATGGGCTCGACTCTGAGCCGCAGTCCTTCGACACCAATGACGCGAACTTTCTGCCCCTTGGCCACCGGGCCCGTCGCTTCGGCCGTCCAGGTCTCCGCAGCAACGTGGACGATGCCCCCAGGGGCGAGGTCCGTGGTTGCGTAACCGGTTGCTCCGAGAGCCGCTTGGGACTTGACCGACTGCGGCAGGTGGCGGGTCTTGAGAGCGGCCTTGACCACGAAGTAGAAGAAAAGCGCGATTCCCATCGCGACGGGGGCGATGACGCCCGGGGACACCTGTGCCCCTGGGACCGAGCGGTCGAACAGAAGCAGGCCGCCCGCGATGAGGCTGACCACACCGCCTATCGCCGGGGCCCCGACCCCGGGAGCGTGCAGCTCGACCAGGAAGAACCCGACCGAAGCGGCGAGCAGAACCAGACCGATGATCTGCACCGGCAGCATCCCGAAGGACGCCAGCGCTATCGATACGAATATGGTGCCGAGTATTCCGGGGATCGAGACGCCGGGAGCCAGAATCTCGATGATGATCAGCGACAGGCCCAGGTAGAAGAAGATGAAGGCGTAGTTGGGGCTGAACAGCGGGTGCAGAATACGCCCGCCCAAACCCTGGTCCCGTTCAACCACCTCGGCCCCGGCGGTTGCCAGCACCACCTCCGTGCCCCCGGCGACTCTGACCGTCCTCCCGTCGACCTCGTCGAGCAGCCCGGAAATCGAGGGCGACACGAGGTCGATGACGTCCATCCGGAGGGCCTCGGCGGCCGAGATGCTGTCCGAGTCCCTCACGGCTTCTTCTGCCCAATCGGCGTTTCGGCCCTTCTCCTCGGCCAGGCTGCGGATGTAGCCGGCGGCGTCGTTCGTGGCCTTCTCACCCGCGATCGCACCTGAGACACCGACCGGGTGGGCGGCCCCGACATTCGTGCCCGGAGCCATAGCAGCGATCGGGCACGACATCAGGATGAAGGTCCCCGCCGAGGCTGCCCGGGCCCCGTCCGGCGACACGTAACAGATCACGGGCACCTCTGAGGCCAGGATCGACTGGATGATCTTGCGCATTGAGGTGTCCAGCCCGCCCGGCGTGTCGATGGTGATCAGGATCGCCGAAGGGCCGTCCTGGTTAGCCCGATCGATCGCAGTTTCGATGTAGGAGGCGGAGAAGGGATCGACCACACCGTCGAGGGTGAGCCGAACGATCGTGTCGCCCGGTGCGGCGAGGGCCGAGCTTGCTCCGATGAGGACAAGACCTATAACGCCTACTACCATCAGGGCAAGGGCGCGTAATCGCACGATTACATCATCGCACCTCGGAACGGCGAGAGAGCCATGGAAATCGGCATCTACACCTTTGCGGAAACCACCATCGATCCCGACACGGGGGAGCGAGCAGGCACGCATCAACGCCTTAAGGATCTGCTCGAGGAGATCGAGCTTGCCGACCAGGTGGGGCTGGACGTTTACGGGGTCGGGGAGCATCACCGTCCGGACTTTGCGGTTTCGTCGCCGGCGGTGGTCCTTGCCGCGGGGGCTATGCGTTCCAGCCGGATCCGGCTGACCAGCGCGGTGACCGTGTTGAGCTCGGACGACCCGGTCAGGGTGTTCCAGGACTTCGCCACGCTCGACCTGCTGTCCGACGGGCGGGCCGAGATCATGGCCGGCCGGGGATCGTTCATCGAGTCGTTCCCCCTGTTCGGGTACGACCTTGCCGACTACGACGAGCTGTTCGACGAGAAGCTGAATCTTCTTCTCGAGATCCGCGGGCGCGATACGATCACCTGGCGCGGCAGGCACCGCCCGCCGCTGGGCGACCGGGGCGTATACCCCCGGCCGCTTCAGGATCCCCTGCCGGTGTGGGTCGCGGTGGGCGGCACCCCGCAGTCGGTGGTGAGAGCGGCAAACCTGGGCCTGCCTCTGGCGCTGGCGATAATCGGCGGGGAGCCCGAGCGTTTCGTCCCGTTGATCCAGCTCTATCGTCAGACCGCCCGCCTGGCAGGGCACGATCCTGGCAAGCTTCCGGTGGGGATCAACTCGCACGCCTTTGTCGCCGACACCTCGCAGCAGGCCGCCGATGAGTTCTACGCCCCCTACGCCGAAGCCATGACCAGGATCGGGCGGGAGCGGGGATGGCCTCGGATGACCCGGGAACACTACGAGGCGATGAGGGGGCCTCGGGGATCGCTGCTCGTGGGCAGCCCGCAGGAGGTGATCGACAAGATCCTGCACGAGCACGAGCTGTTCCACCACGATCGCTTTCTCGCCCAGCTGAGTGTGGGAACGATGAGGCACTCCGCGATGATGCGAGCGATCGAGCTGCTGGGAACCGAGGTAGCTCCGGCCGTTCGCTCCGAGCTGTCGAGATCCGACTCCTGAAGGGTAAAATATTAGGGATGGACAGCGACTACATCGACGTATCGCTGAGCATCCATCCCAAGATGCTCACCTGGCCGAGCGACCCCGGGGTAGAGGTACTTCCCGCCAGCCGGATCTCCGAGGGCAAAGCGGCCAACGTCTCCGCAGTGCACTTCGGGTCGCACACCGGAACCCACATCGATCCGCCGCTGCACTTCATCCCAGACGGAACACCGATCGATGAGATCCCCCCGGAGGTCTTCATGGGCCCGGCGGTAGTGGTCGATCTGCTCCATGTTGCAAGGGACATCGGCGCTGCGGAGCTGGATGCCCTGGGTCTGGCGGACGAGGTGGAGCGCATCCTGTTCAAGACCACCAACTCGGAGCTCTGGCGAGAGGCCTCCCCGTCATTTCCCGAAAGCTACGTAGCGCTCACCGCCGACGGGGCCGACTGGATGGTCGCACACGGGATAAGGCTGGTGGGCATCGACTTTTTGTCGATAGAGCACCGCGGCACTCCCGGCCATCCGACCCACAACAAGCTGCTGGGGGCCGGCATCGTAATTGTGGAGGGTCTGAACCTGGGGGATGTCGAGCCCGGCAACTACTACTTCACCTGCCTGCCGCTGCGGTTGAAGGACGGCGACGGCGGCCCCTCGAGGGCTCTGCTCAGGAAGCTGATCTAGGGCACGCTCGGCTTCAGCTCCGGTGCGGCATCGGGCTCGACGCCCTTCTGCATGGGATGAACCGGCGGCTTGCCCCTCTCTTCCCTCCAGATCTCGAAGGCAGCGACCGACAGGGTGAGCCACGCCAGCCCCAACATGTAGCCGCCGGCCACATCGCTGACGTAGTGAACGCCCAGCGCCAGGCGGGCGATTCCAATCAAAAGCACCAGAGCTCCGTACGCCACGAACGCCCACTTTCTTCGCCTGGCGGGAATCAACGGCAGAAAGATCAGAAGCAGGGCGCCGTAGGCGATGGTTGAGCTCATCGCGTGGCCGGAGGGGAAGCTCTTGCCGGTTTGAAACGTGACTGCGGCCGGGTCGCGGAAGGTGGGGCGGGGGCGATCGACCGACAGCTTGACCGCGGTGTTCACCAGCGATCCCCCGATCGTCGACGTCAGCAGGAATGCGATCAGCTTGTTCTGATGCCTTCTCCACAGAAACAGGCAGGTCAGGCCGACCAGGAACCAGAACCAGATCGGATGCCCCAGATAGCTTATGAAGTTGAAGACATCGCTGAGAAACGGAAAGTCCAGCTTCGCCTCGAACAGCTGGTGCGACACCGCCTCGTCGAACTTCACGAGATCCTCTCGTTCGAGGATCTCGGTCACAAGCCATGCGAACGGAATCGCGATCAGGCTTAGAGCGGCGGCGAAGAGGGTAAGGCGGAGTCCGTATCGCTGGGCGGGATCAAGCCGGCGCTGCACCAAACCCGGAAGCTGCATCTTCATGGCGCATCTTTGCCCGGACGAGGCACGCTATAAACAGCAAGGGTTGCCAAGAGGTTCTCGTGCCGGTTGCAACCGACCGCCTTCGGCGGCAGGCTGACCCGGTTTTTTGAGTTTGTTGGAGGTACTGCGCCGGTGAAGAAGACTTCAAAGCGAAGAAA
>JBBDRH010000282.1:0-5838 GCA_040905645.1 Actinomycetota bacterium | reverse complement strand
ACGCCACCGCGGCTAACTCTCTGGACGTATCAGGTAGAAGGGTAGAGCCACGAGCTCACGCGCTATCGAGTAAAGATCGCGAAGCTCGAAGAATCTGGGCGATTCGGCTCCCTCGATGTCGATTCCTGCCCGGCGGCATGACAGGGTCGAACGAGGTATGTGGAAGTACTGAGTGACGATGTTGGCCGAGGTTTCGCCGGAGCTGTCCATGAAGGCCTTTGCGTTGGCGCAGGTGGCCCCGGTGTTGAGCCCGTCATCGTCCTCGTGGATTGACCCAACCGGGACTCCTGCGCCAGCGAGGTAGTCCCTCATCACCCTCGGTTCGGAGAAACCCGCCTCGCCGAAGCCTCCGCTCACTATGATCAGCTTGGCACGGCCGGACTCGTAGAGCTCCGCCGCGGTGTCGAGCCTCGCCTTCAAACGCTTCGACGGCTCACCGGTGGTCTCGACTTTGCTGCCGAAGACGATCGCAACGGGAGCGTCGCCCGGCTTCGCAGTCAGGCCCACTACTGATAGAGCTCCGCCGGCAACCAACGCCACCAGTGCGAGCCCAACCAGGAGCCTTCGTAGGTAGGAAGTTATCGCTAGAACCCGATGACGCGCCGGGGCGTAGTCGCCCTGACCGGGCTGTTGGAGGAGTCATACAGCTCGGCCAGCGTTCCACCTGAGGCCGGGCTTATCCTTCCCGTCCGCTTGGCCCACAGCTTGGCCTCAGCCCCGGTGAAAGGGGCAAAGAAGACCTCCGCAGCGCACCTGCCCGGCCTGGAGACCGCCGGGTGAAGAGCCTGAAGGGGTTCGTTGGTGGTAACGAGGATCATCAGACGAATCCCCTGGCCCAGGATGCCGTCCACGACGTTCAGCAGGCGCGACAGACCCTGGCCGGTCTGCTCCTTGGCATCGACCATAAGCAGCTCTCCGGTGTCCTCCAGGACCAGGAGGCGCCAGCCGTCCTCCCGGTCATCGTCATCCTCGTGCGTAATGACGCTCACGAGATAGTTGGGATCCTTCAGCATCCGATCGGGATCGATCACGTACTCCAGGCTGCACCACTTCCGCCACTCCCAGCCAAGTGCCCGCAGAGCGAAGGTCTTCCCTGTTCCCGGTGGTCCATGCCACAAGATCAGCTGCCCGTTGTCGCCGGGGCGGAAGTCTTCGAACAGGGGGAGAGCAGGTCGACTGTCGACCCCGGGTAGTTGCCCTGGATCTCACCCCAGCTGGGTACGTTGATCGAGCGGTTCGATGAGCGGGCGCAGCCCTCGTTGTTCGACCGCCAGAACCGGACGTCCACGACCTGCTTTTCTACATGCTCGGCGGGAGGAAACACTCGGCGAAAATGTTCCAGCAATCTGTCGACTCCCGGCTCCTGAGTTGCCATCCGAATGGAGACGAAGCCCTCGTTGAGGTTCACCAACGAGAGCGACTCACCAACTTGGACCACAGCCGCCTGCGACGAAGAGTTCTCTTCAGCACTGACGATAGTGCCGAGCGAGTCTTCTGCGAACCTATCGATGCCCGTGCGCCATCGAGCGGTCCGGCAATGGGACAGACCGCGTGATACGAATTCGCGGGCGAAGATCGCCTCGCAGAAGTCGCTCAGATAAGTTTCGTAGGACAGCTGTAGTTCGTTCACTTCATCTCCGTTGGTTGGAGCAAATCCGACGAATCACTCCGCGCCAAACGACAATCCATTTGGGTTGCCATCAGGGCCTCGCAAATGAAACGCGCTTGGTCCTGGCCGGAGTGTTCAGGGATTGACGACCACTCATAGTGACATAGCGAGGGCGGTCGGGCAAGTGTGGCGTCCACCGCAGTCTCCTGCTCGATGATGGATCCCGGCCAGCTAATACAATCAGAAGCGGAGGCGTCGCCTAGATCGGCCTATGGCGCTGGTTTGGAGTACCAGTTGGGGCGCAAGTCCCTCGCGAGTTCAAATCTCGCCGCCTCCGCAAGAATCCGCTGGAACCAGTTGGGGCACTGTTCGTCAGCCCCTCGCGAGTTCAAATCTCGCCGCCTCCGCAAGAATCCGCTGGAACCAGTTGGGGCACTGTTCGTCAGCCCCTCGCGAGTTCAAATCTCGCCGCCTCCGCCGATGGTTACGGCGGAAGATGGTCGCCCCGGGGGGTTCCAAAGGCCAAGTCACCCCCGAAGCGACCATCTTCCGCCTTTGACCCCCTTGAAAGCGGACTCGCCCCTGGGCCAAAAACCCAAACTCGGTTGAATTCAAATTGGTTGAACGGCTCTAGCCTCGACCTGAAGAAATCCGTCCTCGCCTTGCTACCGCGTCGATGGTTGCGGCAGCTAGTAACGCCGCACCGGTCACCATAAATTTGACCTCGGACGACTTGCCCAACAGATCCATCCCGTTGGAGATCGATCCAATTACGAGGGCTCCCAGAAGAGCGGACCAGGCGGTGCCCCGTCCTCCGAACAGACTTGTGCCACCGATTACGGCCGAGGCAATGGCGATCAGGAGCAGGTCTCCGCTTCCGGAAGACTGGTTAACCGCCAGCAGCCTTGAAGCTCCGAGGATTCCGCCCACCGCTGCCATGAGCGATGCTAGAACAAATACGAGCAGGCGTACCCGTTGAACATTTATCCCAGCGCGCCGGGCAGCTTCCGCGTTACCGCCGACTGCATATATCTGCCGTCCAAACCTGGTCTTTTTGGTAAGCAGGTCAAACAGGACGACCGTACCAACAAAGATCACAACCGCTAGAGGCAGCCCTCGGTCAGCGTTGAAAGTTGCCAGGGCCAGAGCCACGCCCCCGGCAGTAATCGCCGCACGGAGAACAAATGAACGAACTGAACCAACCGGCAGTCCGGCTATCGTGCGGGAAGCTCGTGTTCGCCAGGAGATCGCCATGAAGGCTGCAATTGTCAAACCCCCCAAAATCCAGCCAACCGCGGGCGAATAAAACGTGCCGGCCAGCCTGGTGATCCCGTAGTCGGAGAGGTTGACCGTGCCGGTATCGCCCAGCACATACAGCAGGGCCCCCTGCCAGCCAAGTAGCCCCGCCAGCGTTACAACAAACGAGGGCACCCGAAATCGCGTTATCCAAAATCCGTGAATCAGACCCACCGCAATCCCGGTCCCAAGGCCTGCAGCAATGGCAATCGTTGCAGGGACTCCGCGATTGACGTTCAACACGGCCATGACCGCCGCCGAAAGCCCGCTAACGGCACCGACCGACAGGTCTATTTCGCCAAGTAACAGGACCAGCACCACGCCCACGGCGATGGTGCCTACAGCGGCAATCTGAAGCATCAGGTTGGTCAGGTTGCCCGGCGAAAGAAAGTTGGAGTTGGAGTATTGGAAATATGCCCAGACGACCACGAGTCCTGCAACGATGGGCAGGCTTCCGAGGTCCCCTTGAGCCACCCTTCTGCGAAAGTCCCGAAGCATCCCCAACAATCCGGGCTGTTCGCCCACCAGCCGCGGATCGACTTGGGGATCTGGTTCGGGCGACCCGGTCTTGACCGAGCCCTTGATGGTCATGTCGCCTCTCCGATCCCGAGGGACCGATGAACGTGTGCCTCGTCCGCACCCGTTATCGCCGCCACAACCTGTTCGGCCGAGGTGTCTTTGGTTTGAAACGTCGCAACTCGCCGACCCAGACGGAGGACCACGATGCGGTCCGCCACTTCAAAAACATCGACCAGGTTGTGGCTGATTATCACCAAGCCCAGTCCGTCTTCCCGTAACCGTCGGATCAGGTCCAAAACCTGCTTGGTTTGAGCCACGCCCAGGGCGGCGGTGGGTTCGTCGAGTTGGACCATCTTGGGCGAGCCCATCTGCGAGCGAGCAACCGCAACCGACTGGCGCTGGCCGCCGGACAGAGAGGCTACGGGGGTGCGGACGCTGGGAATGCTCACCGATAGGCGCCGCAGCAGCCCTGAGGCCTCCTGCTCCATCTCGATTTCGTCCAACCAATGAAAGACGCGGCCGATTCCGGCGGCGGTGCTCTCCCGCCCAAGGAACAGATTTCCCACGACGTCCAGGTTGTCGCACAGAGCCAGATCCTGATAAACCGTGGCGATGCCTAATGAGGTCGCTGCGTTGGGACCGTTCAACGAGACCAGGTTTCCTTCAAATCGGATGCTGCCGTCATCGATAGGCAAGATCCCCGATATCGCCTTGATCAAGGTCGACTTGCCGGCGCCGTTGTCGCCAACCAGGGCGACCACCTCGCCGCTGAACAGCTCGAAATCGACCGAAGTTAGTGCCTGAACGGCTCCGAAGCGCTTGCTGACGCCGGTAAGCTCAAGTAGCGGCCCTGCCTGTTGCTCCACTTGCACATTCCCCTCTCACGCCGGTTGGGCTCGGCGAAGTATGTCTCGCCGAGCCCTCGAGCAGGCGATCAGCTCAATCCGGCCTTGGAGCAAGCGTCTGCGTAAGCCGCGGTGCAGATTTGGGCAACGGTCCAAAAACCATCGGCGACGACTGTGTCCTTTACATTTGCCGCGGTTACCGCCACCGGAGCAAGCACCACCGAGGGAACGTCGGAGACACCGTTGTTGGTCTTGCCGGTTACCAGTCCGCTGGGCGCTTCCTCGCCTCTTGCAAGCGCCACTGCAAGCTCAGCAGACTTTTCGGCCTGGGGCTTTATGGCCTTGTAGATGGTCATGAACTGCTCGCCGGCGATAATCCGCTGAATTGCCGCAAGCTCGGCATCCTGGCCGGTGATCGGGGGTATCGGAGAGAAGCCCGCAGCTTTCATGGCCGCGATGGCGCCGCCGGCGGTGCCGTCGTTGGCAGCATAAACCCCAACGATCGTTGCTCTACCAAGGCGGGTGATCGCCTGCTCCATTTCTTGTTGAGCCCTGTCCGGACTCCAGTCGGGGGTGTCGTACTCCGCGCCGACCACCAGCCCACTGCCGTCTATCTCACTGTGGGCGCCCTTCTTGAACAGGGTCGCGTTGTTGTCGGTGGGCGAACCGTTGATCATGACGATGGTCCCGGTCCCCTTGCCATCGGCCTTCAATTTCTCAACCAGCGCTTGCCCCTGCAGGTTGCCGACCCTCTCGTTATCGAACGAGACGTAGTAATCGACGGGAGCGTCAAGTACCAGCCGGTCATAGCTGATAACCGGCACATTCCTGGACTTGGCCATGGTTGCTATCGAAGCCGAAGCCTTGGCGTCCACCGGATCGAGGACCATTACCTGTGCGCCATTGGTAAGAGCAGCTTCTGCCTGGGACTGCTGCTTGGTGGCGTCCTGGTCCGCGTTGCTGTACAAAATTTCACATGCCGGGCAGAGGGCTTTTACCCTCGCTTCGAAGAGAGGCCTGTCCTGCGTCTCATAACGTGCGGTCTTGGATTCGGGAAGAAGGAGAGCGATCTTGCCACCCGCGGCTTCAGTCGACTCTGGTTCGGGGGTCGAATCGCCACCACAAGCGCTGCCCAAGAGCAGCAAGGCCGCGAAAAGAGACGTAAGAACTAAGAATCGTCGATTGGTTCTTTTGAACACTGCGTCCTCCCGTTGAGTCCATTGCTGAAGCCGGCTTGGGCGCGCGCAAGCCGTCTGCAGCGTCAAAGGATGTTTGCGTTCTAGAGCGTCTGGGCGTTCGCCACCAGACCTTCTTTCGGGCCTCGTTCGCTTCCTCGACACGACGATCCCTCACACATAAGACGCCCGAGCGGTCCACTCGGATTTGTATCGTCTATGTAAACAAGGTACGCCGGTCAAAATCAAACACGGGTACGGCAATTCCGATTGTCGACACCGTCCGCCGCGGCCATCCTCGGACCCGCTAGACTGGAATAGTCGCGCTAGGTGGGCAGCTGGCGGTTGCCTGTAACTCCAAATCCGCCTTATGGGAGGCTGAATTCCCACCCTA
>JBBDRH010000281.1:0-1004 GCA_040905645.1 Actinomycetota bacterium | reverse complement strand
TCGGCTACACGAGGCATGGAGCCTGGTGGATCGGCTGGATGAAGATCTGGGGCGGGAGCTTCCCTTCGCCTTCCATCACGAGTTCGGCTTCCTGACCAGTTGCCCTACCAACGTGGGCACAGGGTTGAGGGCCAGCGTCCTCATGCACCTTCCAGGGCTGGTCCTGACCAAGGAAATCACAAAGGTGCTCCACGGACTCAGCCAGGTAGGCCTGACCTTCCGGGGGCTCTACGGAGAAGGATCGGAGGTCGTCGGCAACTTCTTTCAGATCTCGAACCAAACGACACTGGGGAAGACCGAAGAAGACCTCGTGGACCACCTCAACCGGATCGTTCGGCAGGTAATCCAGTACGAAAGCAATGCCCGGAAAGTGCTGCTCCGGGACGCGCGCCAGGTGACCGAGGACAAGATCTGGCGAGCCTACGGATTGCTGCGCTACGCCCGCTCCCTGTCGTTCGAGGAGTTGATGAACCTTCTCAGTGGTGTCCGGCTGGGCGTGAGCCTGAAACTACTCTCGGACCTCCGTGTATATACGGTCAACAAGCTGATGATCTTCACCCAGCCCGCTCACCTCGAACAGGCAGCGGGTCGAGACCTCCCCCCGGCCGAAGGCGACGCGCACCGGGCGGCCTATGTCCGACGCGTCCTGGCCACCGACGGGGCCGACCCCGGGGATATCGACACGTTGTCGAACGATCCCGAACAGGCCCCCCCATCGGATTCTACCGACTGAAGTAACCGAGATGAACTACAACTTCACCGACCGCGTCCGGAAGGTCCTGGCCATGGCCAGGGAAGAGGCGATTCGCCTCCAACACGACTACGTGGGCACGGAGCACATCCTGCTCGGCCTCATCCGTGAGGGTGAAGGTGTGGCGGCAGCGGTGTTGACCAATCTCAACGTGGACTTGGAGCAGATCCACGAACGTGTCGAGGAATCGGTCAGGAAGGGTAAGGCGACCATCGCTCTGGGGGAGCTGCCATATACGTCCCGTGCGAAAAAG
>JBBDRH010000280.1:0-1009 GCA_040905645.1 Actinomycetota bacterium | reverse complement strand
TGCCCGCTGAGGCTGGCGATGGCCTGCATGACGCCGTCTTCGGTTTTGGTATCGAGGGCACTGGTGGCCTCGTCAAGGACGAGCAGGGTAGGGTTGTGATAGAGAGCGCGGGCGAGGCCGATGCGCTGTTTTTGACCTCCGGAGAGGCGGACGCCGCGCTCGCCGGTGATGGTTTGAAATTTTTGAGGAAGCTCGGACTGGATGAATTCGAAGATCTGGGCGGAGCGGCAGACCGATTCGAGCCGGGCCGGGTCGATTTCTTCGTCCGGGACGCCGAAGGCGATGTTGCGGGCCAGAGTGTCGTCGAGCAGCACGATATCCTGAGGCACATAGCCGATGCCGGCGCGCCAGGCGGGGATGTTTTCCGGGGTCAGTGGCTGTCCGTCGATGAGCAGCTCGCCACCGGTGGGGCGGAGGAGTCCGAGGACGAGATCGACGAGGGTGGATTTGCCGGACCCGGTGGGACCGACCACGGCGAGGGAGGTGTTTTTGGGAATGGTCAGGTTGACCTTATCGAGGGTGGCGGTCTGATTGCCCGGGTAGGTGAAGGACAGGTTGCTGAGTCGGATCTCCTTTTCCCACTGCAACGGCGGGACGCGGGTGAAATGTCCGGTGCGGGCGGCAGAGTCGCGCTGTTCCTCTTCAAACTGTTCGGCTTCCCGGAACTCGTCATAGACCTCATCCAGGGTGTGACGCATGGTGGTGATCTGGGTGAGCTGCCCGTAGAGGAGCTGCATGGCGGGGAGCAGACGGTAACCGGCAAAGGCCATGACCCCGAGGTTGGGGAGGACATCGGAAAAGTCGCGCCCCTGGACTGCGAGGTAAATGACGATGACCACCAGTCCACCGAAGGCAATGGGTTCAATGAGGTAGCGGGGTCCGTTTTGAAAGAGGGGGATGCGTGCATTCAGCCGGGAGAAGCGTTCCGAGTGGGTCCAGAAGCGGGCGATCATGTGTTCCTCTGCGCGGTGCACCTTGACGGGTTTGATGGCCCCGAAGAGCTGGTTGA
>JBBDRH010000279.1:0-1009 GCA_040905645.1 Actinomycetota bacterium | reverse complement strand
GACACGTCGAGCGCAAGGGTGTTGGCGTTGGCTCGGTTCTGGCGGTAGGCGCTGAGGACCTCTTCTCCCTGGAGTCCGAGGCCGGGGGCGCAGGCGACGGCCCATGTTGCAAAGTCGGCCATCCTGGGCGGCTCCTCGAGGCGTGTGCTTGGCAGGTTGCGAAGGCCCGCTGCTACTCCGTCGAGGAGTGCCCCGAGGATCTTGGGGCGGGCCTGCTGGTAGGCGGTCATCAGCTCGCGTTCTGTCCGCCGGGACTCTGGGCGTATCCGGGGCAGGTTGAGGATGATGCTGCGGTCCAGCAGGTCGGCGCGGGTTGCCAGGTCATCTATGCCTGTGAGGATCGCGGGGCGCATGGCGTCGAAGATTGTTTCCTCGGCGTCGCTGAATAGCTCGCGGGTGGCGTGACCGCCTCCGGTGCTGAGCCTGCAAAGGGCATCGCTGAGTGCCTGGTTGATGCCGCTGAGGTTGTCGAAGGCCAGCAGCCAGGAGTTTGTTGCGGCTATGAGCAGGTCGCGGTCGTCCCGCGGGCTGGTCCTGAGGGGCGCGAGGTTCGGGTCGACGGTGAGCTTGATGACTCGTGCCTGGGTGCTCTTGCCGCTGCCTTGCTCGGCGACTAGTACTAGCAGCGGGTAGGGCCCGTCTGGGTTCAGGCACATGACGAGGAACGCCAGCAGCAGCGACCTTTCGGCCTCGTCAATATTTAGGAAGGTCCACAGCTCACTGATGTTGCTGCCGGCTTCGGGAGCTGGAAGTGGTGAGAGTCCCTTCGGCCTGCGGAACATGACGGGGCTCTGTGAGAGGATTCGCCAGCCGGCGGTGGTGATCTCCACTACGCGCCATGCGTCATCTCCCAGGTCGAGGTAGAAGGCGTCATCTCGCCGGGCCAGTCGAACGTGGACTTCTCGCTCTTCGCCGTCGAAGCGGGCTTTCGCCTCCAGTACCGCCAGGGCGTCTTGTACTGCCTGGCTGCCTGGGGGCTTGCGATAGCGCTCGTAGTAGAGCCGGTAGA
>JBBDRH010000278.1:0-1009 GCA_040905645.1 Actinomycetota bacterium | reverse complement strand
TGTGGGGCGCGAGGACCTCTTGGGGCAGGCTGAAATTCTTCTGCGCCGGGTGCGGGCCGGGCGATCCGAAAAAAGCCTCCTTCTTACCGGGCTACGCGGCGTGGGGAAAACGGTCTTACTAAACGAAATGACCCATCAGGCGGAGGCCGCCGGCTACCAAACACTGTTCATCGAAGCCCACGAGGACAAGTCTCTCGCGGCCGTCCTCGCGCCCGCCCTCCGCAGTCTTCTCTACAAGCTCGACCGCATGAAAGGAGCCAGAGAGAAGGTTCGTCGGGGTCTCGCTGCCTTGCGGGGGTTTGTGAGCAGCGTGAAGCTGACCTTTGACAACATCCCCATCGGGATCGACATCGAACCTGAAAGGGGCGTCGCCGATAGCGGCGATGTGGAAGTGGATCTTCCGGAGCTTCTGGTCGTCATCGCCGAAGCCGCCCTCGATCGCAAGACGGCCGTAGCCATTCTCATCGACGAGGTGCAGTATTTCGGGGAAAAGGAGCTCAGCGCCCTGATCATGGCCATGCACAGGATGCAGCAGCGCAGGCTGCCGCTGGTCCTTCTGGGAGCCGGCCTTCCGATCCTCCCCCGCCTTGCTGGAGAGTCGAAATCCTATGCCGAGAGGCTCTTCCAGTTTCCTCCGGTCGGCCCCCTGCCGGAAGCCGATGCCGCCCGGGCCATTCGCGACCCGATCGAAGCCGAAGGCGAAAGCATCCAGCCACAGACGATCGACGCAATCCTACGCCTCGCCCAGGGGTATCCTTATTTTCTCCAGGAGTGGGGATACCAGGCGTGGAACCATGCCCCTGCCAGCCCAATAACCGCCGACATCATCTGCGACGCCACCGCGACCACCATCCGGCGATTGGACGAGAACTTTTTCCGCGTTCGCTACGACCGCCTCACGCCCACCGAAAAAAACCTCCTCCGGGCGATGGCCGAACTCGGCCCCGGTCCTTACCGGATCGGCGAGGTGGCGGATTTACTCAAGGTAAAGGTGGGCAGTCTCAGTCCA
>JBBDRH010000277.1:0-5885 GCA_040905645.1 Actinomycetota bacterium | reverse complement strand
AGCGCCGAAACCGCTTTCGCCACTCAGGCACGGCAGCTCGTCGTCGACGCCTCCGAAGCGATCGAAACCGCCAGGGAGGCATTCGACGGACTCGGCACATAGGCCCTAGCCGGGCCAGATGTCGGCGTTGGCGATCTCCAGCAGGTTGCCATCGGGATCGCGAAAGTAAAAAGAAAGCCCCCGCGGCCATGTGACCTCTTGAAGCATCTCCACGCCGCGGCTGCGCAGGTGGGCCTTCCAGGGCTCGTAGGATTCTTCAGGAACGAGGAAGCACGTGTGCATCTCGCCTCTGGCGCCGTGAGGAGGCAGACTTCCTCCCCGTTCCGTCGCCGCAGCATCGAACATCAGGAACACGCTCCCGCCCGCACGGAAGAATAGGTTCCTCCCCTCCTGGTCCTTGGCCAGGAGCTTCATGCCGAGGACGCCAGCATAAAACTCCTCGGTCCGGGCGGCGTCGGTGAAGTACAGGACAGTCTCGAGGACACCGTTCAAAGGGGGCGGTCCCGCGGGGCCGCTCAAGTCGGGTTCAGTCTCATCAAACACGTCGAGGTCCCATCCGGGCAGCAGCTTATCGTGCCACGCGGACTCGTTTCCGGCACGGTTAGTGTGCTCTTACCGACCAGAGAGCCGATCTGATACCACCACGTGTTGCTTTTTAGGTTGGATCCGTATAGTCATTCTCACAGTCCAGATCAATCGTCCGGCTGAAAGGCTCGCCAAGGCAGTGCTGGCTGGAGCGTTACGGTCACCCGAGGTCCGCTCACAGGTGAAGCTGTGTGCAGGCGTCGCCCTCGTCTACTATCTGGCCGCCCGTATAGCCCTCGGGTTTGCACTCGTGGGGTCGGTGGTGACACCCATCTGGCCACCGACGGGCATCGCCCTCGTGGCGTTGCTCCGATATGGCAGCCGTATCTGGCCGGGCATCACCCTGGCGGCGTTTGCTGTCAATCTTCCCGTGGCCGGGTCGCCCGGAGCGGCGGTCCTGATTGCGTCGGGCAATACCCTGGCCCCGCTGCTCACGTGGCAGCTTCTGCGCAAGGCAGGGTTCCGCCCGACGCTCGAGAGGCTCCAGGACTCGCTGTTGCTGGTGGCAGTTGGGTTGGTCTGCATGATCTTCAGCGCGTTGGTGGGTTCCGCCGCTTTGCTGGCCTCGGGCGTTATCGACGGAATCCACTTCCTGGAAACTGCTGCGGTTTGGTGGGCGGGCGACGCGTCGGGGATTCTGGTGTTCGCCCCGGTGCTGCTGCTCCTGGACAAACCGCTGCCCGAATTCAGAAAGCTGCTTTCTCGAAAGGTCGAGGTCATCGGCCTGATCTTCGGCATGGCGACCGCCACGCTCTTTGCGTTTCTCAGCTCCGCGCTGCCGAGCCGTTATCTCATTTTCCCGTTTGTCGTTTGGGCGGCGGTTCGATTTGGGCAGTTCGGTGCAGCCCTTATCACCCTGGTGGTGACGACCGGGGCGATCTGGGCAGTCGTCAACGGGTCGGGGCCCTTCGCGGAAGGCAGCCTGCTCGCCAGAATGCTCAGCCTCCAGACTTTCAATGTGAGCGTGGCCACTACCGCGTTCATCCTGTCTGCGGTAACCCAGGAGCGCCGGAGAGCGCTGCGGCTGGTCGAGCAGTCGGCCGAAAGGCTGGAAGTCGCGGTGCAGGCCCGCAGTGCTGAACTCGTCGCTGCCAACGAGCGCCTGATGGAGGAGATCAAGGAGCGCGATCTGGCTCAGCGACTGCTCGGCGAGAGCGAGGAGCTTTTCAGGACTCTGTTCGAGTCGGCCCCCAACGGCCGGATCCAGGCCGGACCCGACGGAAGCCTGCGAAAGACCAACTCCGCGTTTCAGGAGCTCGTTGGGTACAGCGAGGAAGAGCTGCACAAGTTGAAAGTGTTCGAGCTGGTGCATCCGGACGATGCCTCCGCCTGCCGGAGGATGATCGATGCGCTGGTGGCGGGTGCGTCGGGCCCAACTCAGCTCGAGCTGCGTTTCGAGAGAAAGGACGGAAGCGGTTTCTGGGGTCAGATCTCAGTCTCGCTCGTAACCGACCGGCACGGCATTCCGGTATTCGTGCAGGCCAGCGTTCAGGACCTGACCGAACGGCGCAGGGTTGAGGCTCTGAGCAGGGCGGCGTCGCAACGCAAGCGGCTCTACGAGATGTTCCTCCGGGTGCCTGCGGCGGTATTCGTGACCAAAGGTCCGCACCACATCGTCGAGTTCGCGAATCCCCGCTTTGCTCAGCTTCTGGGTGAAGCCGACTTCCGGGGCAGACCCATGCGGCGACTGTTTCTCGAGCGCGAGGGGGTGGACATGCTCGATCGGGTCTATGCGACGGGTGAGCCCGCTTCGATGACCGAGGCGTGGGCGGTGCTGGATCGCGACGGCGACGGCCTGCTAGAAGAAGGGTACTTCAACGTCACCTACCAGCCTATTGGGGGTTCGGACGGCGAGGTGGAGGGGGTGTCCGGCCACATCACCGACGTCACGGATCTCGTCAGGGCGAGGAGCGAGCTGGAGGCAGTCGCTGCAGAACGAGCAAAGATCTACAAGCGGGAGCACGAGATTGCCGAAACGCTCCAGCGGACGCTCCTGCCGGACCGGCTCCCGGAGATTCGCGGGCTCACCCTGGCTGCCCGCTACCTGGCCGGGAGCGCCGGCATCGACGTGGGAGGCGACTGGTACGACGTCTTCGCCATGCCCACCGGGCGGGTTGCCCTGGTGGTGGGTGACGTCATCGGTCGCGGGCTGAAAGCGGCGGCGGCGATGGGCCAGCTGCGGATAGCGCTTCGAACCTACGCCCTGGACGCAGACGATCCGGCAGAAGTTCTGACCCGGCTGAGCGCGCTCTTGGAAGAGCTTCGAGACGTTGAGATGGCCACGGCGTTCTTCGGCATTGTCGACTACGGGAACCTGTCTTTTCGCTTCGCCAGTGCGGGACACCCGCCGCCGCTTCTGATCAGGCCCGACGGCAAGGCGGAATTCCTGGAAGGCGGCCGCCGCCCTCCCCTGGGCGTTCAGGTGAAAGGCGAGCCGTTCGCCGCGGCAGACCTGGAGCCGGGCTCGACACTGCTTCTGTACACGGACGGCTTGGTGGAGACCCGAACGCAGCCCATCGACGTTGGGATGGAGAAGCTTCGCACCCTGGTGACGGGTTCAGAGCTGGAGCTGGAGCAGCTTTGCGATCGGGTGGTGGAGAGTTTGGCGGAAGCCACGAATGACGATGTTGCTCTTCTCGCATTGAGAACCACCACGACACTGGAGGAGGGCCTCACTCTCACCGTGCCGGCCGAGCCCAAGTCTCTTCCGGCCGCCCGCCGCGCACTCGGCCAGTGGTTCGTGAGGGTGGGGGCCACTCCCCAGGAATCGGAGGACCTGGTCCTCGCCAGCAATGAGGCCATCGCCAACGCCGTTGAGCATGCGTACGGTCATCGATCGGGATCGGTTTTGGTTGAGGCGGCGCTCAACGGTAAACAGGTCGAAATTGCGGTCACGGACCGCGGCCAGTGGAGAGAGCACGGAGCCGGAGACGGGGGCCGAGGCCTGCTGTTGATGGGCGCGGTGCTCGACTCGGTCGAGGTGCAGCGCAGCGCAGCAGGGACCCAGGTGAAGATGATACGGACACTCGGAGGTCAGTCGAGGAGGCCCGGCAAACCGGTCAGTTTCAGGGATCTGCTCCCCGAAACCCGGCGGGGAGCCCACCCCGACCTGATCCGGGTGGCACACCTCCAAGAGGACATCGATCTCAGCAATGTGGCTCGCATCTCTCAAGATCTCGAGGATCGAGTTTCACCACTTGACCTTGGCCTGGTGGTCGACCTATCCGCGGTCCGCTTCATCGACAGTGCAGGGCTGCGGATACTGTTCCGGCTGGCCGAGCGCCTTGTTCACACCGCACAGGGCCTTGCGATCGTCTCTCCCAAGGGCTCCGGTGTGCGTCACACTCTGGACCTGGTCGGCTTCAGCTCGGTCGCCCCCGTGGTCGAGGATCTCGATTCAGCCCAAGCAACATTGAGGGCTGGGGTGAGGTGATGGCGTCAGGCCAAGCCTGGGCCGAAGGAAGCCAACAACCTCGAGTCTTGCTCACGAGTGATCAAGTAGCTGATTCTGGTGAGCTCGAACAACTTGACCAGCCGCTCGGGAGGGCCAATGAACTCAACCGCTCTCCCACTCTTGAGGCCTCGGTCGTGAAGCGCCACCAACTCGTGCAAACCGGAGGAGTCGATGAAGGTGATCCCGTTCAGATCGACGAGCAGGTTCACACCTTCACTCTCGAGCACAGACACTTCATCCCGAAAGGGCCCGGCGGCAGCCAGGTCCATCTCGCCGCGCAGAAAAAGCCGTGCCGCACCGTTGCCGCGTTCGACGCTCACACTGAAAATCATCCGCGACCTGATCCCTTCGAGACGAATATTAGGCAGCTTCGCCGACGACTCCTGCACCGAATAGGGTAAGGCATGTTGGCCCTCATGGGAACAGGCAGTCCCAAACCCGGCTCACCCGACCACGGGGGGCAGTTTGTCGGTTACGCTCATGGAACACCAGTGCTCGGATGACACGATTGTGACAAGGAAACTTTGAAGTCTGACGAAGCTCTCCTGTCGATCCCACCGGACTCGGCGTCGATTGCCACGGCACGAAGATTCACTGCGGCGTTCCTGCGTAACCGGGAGCTGACGGATCTGATCGACACTGTGGTCCTGCTCGTCAGCGAGGTCGTGACCAATGCGATCCTCCACAGTGGTTCGGGGGCAGACTTACGCCTTCTCAGTTCCGGGGGAGCGGTGAGGGCTGAGGTCCGGGATCGCAGCAGCGTTCTGCCTGCGGTCGTGCAGTACTCCGATACTGCGACCACCGGCCGGGGCATGCTGATCGTGGAATCGCTTGCCACGGAATGGGGAACGGAGGTGGACGGTAAGGGCAAGGTGGTCTGGTTCTCCGTGGACATTGCCTCGTACGTGACGAAACCGGGCCATTCGGAAAGCTCCGCCTTGACTGCGCAAAGATTTGCATCGAAGGAGAACTCCAGGCACGCGAATCGGCCGGTTGTCTGGGAAGAGTTTGTGGACGGCCCCCCCAGCGGCCTGTTCCCCGCAGGAGCTGCTTGTTGAGCGAATCCGATCTGGTGGAGGTAAGACTGATCGGAATCCCACTCTCCATTCACCGCCTGGCTTCCGAGCATCAGGATGGGCTAAATAGGGAGTTCGCCTTTCTTGCCAGGCAGGCCGACGCCGATCCGACAGGGATTCCTGCTCGCCTTCTGACCTTGAGCAGGGAGCTGCGAGAAAACTTTCAATCCTTCTCCTCCGGACCAGCCGCGGCGCTCGAGGAAGCATTGAAGAGAGGCGAGGAGCAGATGGATCTATTGTTTCTCGTACCCCCGGCGTTCGCCGGAGCTGCGCGGCTCCTGGCCGGCCTGCTCGAGGAAGCAGATGCCTACTGTCTGACCGGAAAAGACCTGCTCACGCTCGTGGCACCCGGGCACGTGGTGACCTATCGAAACTGGTTTCTCGATGAGTTCGTTCGCCAGATAAACGGCGAGCAGCCTCGGCCCTGGAGCGCCGTACAGCAGTCGGCTTAGCCCGGCCGGGTCCCATTCTGTCGCCGCCCCCGCAAAAGCTGCCGCCGGGTGGGGAACCCTCCTGTGTGCGCCGGCGGCTCAGTCGGTCCGGAGCACCCGGTTCAAACCACTGACCTCGAGCAGCCTGATGGTTCGTTCCGACGGGGAGCGCAAGGTCAGCTCGCCGCCCCTCTCCTTGCATCGTTTGAATCCCGCGATCATGACGGAAAGGCCACTCGAATCGACGAACTCCATATCGCCCAGGTCCAGAACCAGGCGGCTCGCGCCGTCATTCAATGCCGCAAGTATCTGCTTGCGCAACTCCGGTGCCGAGTGAAA
>JBBDRH010000276.1:0-5935 GCA_040905645.1 Actinomycetota bacterium | reverse complement strand
AATCGGGGATGACTGGGCGCTCGAATGCCAGGTTAATTCTCAGACGTTGCACTAGCAGCGCGATGGGGCCTTAGGTGGGAAGATAGCCTGTCGTAGCTGTCGTCAAGAGGTGGTGGAAATGAGTCAGGCACTCGAGGAGTCGTCGATCCTTGAATCCGCCCGGCACGCCATCGACACCAATGCCTGGCGCGAGGCATTCGATCTCCTCAAGCAGGCAGCCTCCGCCGAGCCCCTCGGTCCCGAAGATCTGGAAAGGCTGGCCGACGCCGCCTGGTGGACCGGGCAGCTGGAAGAGAGCATAAACGCCCGGCAGCAGGCCTACGCCGGTTACCTGAAACGCAGCCAACCACGCCAGGCCGCCAACGCCGCGATCTCACTGGCGTCCGACTACATGGGCAAGCTGTCGGAATCCATGGCCATGGGTTGGGTGAGCAGCGCCGAGCGCCTTCTGGAGAACGAATCGGAGAGCCCCGAGCACGGGCGGCTGCTGAACCTGAAGGCCTTTCTCGCCTTCTATTCAGGTCAGTACGAAACTACTCTGGAGTATGCCGACAAGGTGCTTGAAATTGGAACCCGGTTCGCCGACCGGGACCTCCAGGCTTTCGGCTTGTTGTTTCGAGGCAGGGTGCTGGTAGCACACGGAGAGGTTGAAAAGGGGTTGGCGCTGCTGGACGAAGCGACAGTGGCGGCAGTGAGCGGCGAGCTTGGGCCACAGACCACCGGAATGATCTACTGCATGGCCATCACCTCCACCTCAAGCCTCAGGGACTACCGCCGCGCGGGCGAGTGGACGGAAGCAGCCAAACGCTGGTGCGACCGTCAATCGATCTCCGGATTCCCGGGGCACTGCCGGGTGCTTCGGGCCGAAATCATGCAGCTCAGGGGTTCCTGGGCGGAGGCTGAAAAAGATGTGAAGCTCGCGGTAAATGAGCTCAAAGACTTCAACTTGATACTTGCCGGTGAGGCATTTTGCGAGCTGGGAGAGATTCGGCTACGCATGGGGGACCTGAGAGCTGCCGAAGACGCCTTCCACCAGGCGGAAGAGCTGGGAATGGACCCCCAGCCGGGAATGTCCTTGCTCCGCCTGGCCGAAGGCGATCTTGCATCGGCTGCGGGCGGCGTCAAACGAGCGCTGGCCGAGGAGGTGCGGGGGCAGCTCCATCGCTTCCCTCTGCTTCATGCCCAGGCGGAGATTGCACTGGCATCGGGAGACCTGGGATTGGCCGAAACCGCGACCGCCGAGCTGGATGAAATTGCCGAGGTCTACGGGACCGCGGCCTTGAGGGCTGCGGCAGCCGGCATTCAGGGAGCTCTCGAAATCGCAAGGGATGAGCCTGCCGGCGCGGTCGACACGCTTCGCAGGACCTTGCGGCTATGGAAGGAAGCGAACGTGCCCTACGAGTCGGCCCGGACCAGGGTTCTGCTCTCCGAGGCGTACACCAAGCTGGGAGAGCCTGATTCCGCCCTGCTGGAGCTCAGGACCGCCGGGGCGGCGTTTCAGCGGCTCGGCGCAACCCTCGACTTGCGCAAGACCCACGCGTTACTTGGAGGCGAGACGGGCACTCGGCCCAAACCTGCGTCCCGGGTCACCGTGACCTTCATGTTCACCGACATCGTCAAGTCCACCAACCTGGTGGAGGCAATTGGCGACGAGGCGTGGAGCCAGCTTCTGGACTGGCACGACAAGACCCTGCGCAGTCTCTTTCTTGCCAACGGGGGTGAAGAGGTAAAGCAGGTGGGCGACGGTTTTTTCATTGCTTTCGATCAGTCCGAAGATGCAATCAACTGCGCGATTGCCGTGCAAAGGACGCTGGCAGAACATCGCCGGGCCCACGGTTTCGCCCCGAGGGTCCGCATTGGCCTGCACTGCGGGGATGCCACCCGCAAGGGGAGCGACTTCGAGGGCGGCCAGGTGCACGTGGCCGCCCGCGTCGCCGGCCTGGCAAGCGGGGACGAGATCCTGATCAGCAAGACTTCTTGTACTGCGAGCAAGAGGGACTTTTCGGGGGCGGAGACCCGCACCGTCAGCCTCAAGGGGATCGAAAAACCGGTGGAGATAGTGACGCTCGACTGGCGTTAGCGGGCCTAACCCGGAATCATCCCCATGTTCAGGCCCAACCCGGGGGGCTCCTCCTCCACCTCGTCGGCCTCGGCCTCTTCGGCCCGAGCCGTTTCCGGCTGAGACTGGGGCGCCGGTTCCGGGGAGGGTGAAGCGGCGACGGGTGGCGGAGCCACGGGGGCTGTTGCAAACGCCGCGGCGCCATCGCTCTCGACCAGCTGTTCCAGCGTCGGAGCAGCGGTGGGCTGGAAGACGCGAAGGGGGCCGGACTGCACGATCATGACCGGGGTGCCCACCTTGACCTGATCGAACAGCTCCTCGACATCGGACATCCTCATTCGAATACATCCATGGGAGGCGTTGAAGCCCAGCGAGGCAACGGTGGAAGTGCCGTGGATGCGAATGCCCTTGGTGTTCAGGTTCATTGCACGGGTGCCCAGAGGGTTGCCCGGGCCCGGCCCGATCCTCTCGGGGAGCGTCTCCCCCCACTGCCCCTTCCCCTTGGCCGGGTTGACCCAGGTGGGACGGAATCTCTTCTGGGTAATCTTGAAGGTCCCCACGGGAGTCGGGAACTTGGGCAGGCCGGTGGCCACGTCGTAGACCTTCAAGAGCTGCTCGTTGCGGTAGTGGTACAGCTTGTTCTCGCCAACCTTGACCAGCAGGATGTCTTTGAGCGTGTCCTTGGTAACCGCCGGAGGGACGGGCTTCCCAGCCAGGTTGATGGTTCCCTCGTTGGACTCGAGCGCTCCCTTCACTGCGGCGCCTGCCGCCTTGGTGTCGAGGGCGAATCCCGCCTCTTCCGGCCGGACCTTGATGCTTCCGCCGACCAGCGAGAAAGTGGCGTCCTTGGGAGCCTCGTAGACCTCCTGGGCGATCTGATCGATGAACGCACCGTAACGCTCTTCCGCCAGGGACGTCTTCACCTGAAGATTGGTCCCCAGGGTCATGCCGGTAATCCGGTACCAGAGACGCTTCAACGGCGACATGCGGGACTGAATGTCCAACGTTTTGCGATATACGTCTTCGACGTTAGTGAACGCGCCCAGCTCACGGCGCGTGGTGGACGCCAGGGGCTTGCCGTCCAGGTACACCGGCACATTCCGGTCGAGGGGATCGTCGAACACAGCCTTGAGGCGCTTCCTGGCTGCGTCGAAGTCCAGGCCCTCGAGGTTTACTCCCCCAACCTCGACTCCGCGCAGGAGCACGGTGCCGCCTGAAGACTCCTGACGGACGGCGGCGGCGGAGCCGGCGACGCCCACGACCAGCAGGAAGGAGCTGATGCCTGCTATCCAGGTCAGCTTCTGGAACCTGCCTAAGAGATCGCCAGCCTTCATGAGTGCGTCATTTTAGTAGCTGTCCTCGTTCAGAGATAGACCTCTTTTTTTACTGAAGTCCATCGAAGCATAATCTTGTTGCTTCGGTGTAACTATTGACGCATGCAGCTGCCGCTGGGTTCCCGGGAGTTCGAAGACCTCGTCGATGAGGCCCTCGAGGAGCTGCCCGAGGAGCTGGCCGCCCGGATCAGCAACCTTCACATAGTGATCCAGGACCTCCCCGAGCCGGAGGATGTCGAGGACGGGGACGTCGAAGGGGTCCTCGGGCTGTACGAAGGTGTCCCTCTGACCGAGCGAGCCAGCGACTATTACGGCTTCCTGCCCGACCGGATCACCCTCTACAAGTCGAACATCGAAAGCGAGGCCGGCACCCCCGACGAGGTCCGCGAGGTAGTCCGGCGCACCGTGATCCATGAGGTTGCCCACCACTTCGGAATTGACGACGATCGCCTCGACGAGCTCGGCTGGGCGTGAAGCCCCCCGCTCGATGGCTCTCTCAGGGCTGCCGTCGACGGCTCAGGAGAGCTCCTGGCCGGAGTTGTAGGAGACGTCGGAGAAGGGGCTGGCAAGGCGCAGGGTAGATTCGACCGCGATGGGACCCCGGCTCGACTCCACCACGGCGGTGTAGAAGCCACCGTTCAGCAGCGGGGTGAGGTCGATGGTGACCTTCCGGCCCGCCTCGACCGGAACCGACTCGAGCTCATCGGGGCTTACCGGCCCCACTCCCCCCAGAAGGGTCACCTTTACCGCGGTCCGGCTGTTGCCCGGATTCACTATCGAGAGCTTTGAGTTTCCGCCGACCGGAGAGCCGACGGCTACCGCCCAGCGCAGGGCGGTCGCCGGGACTCCGAAGGAGGTCTCATACCCGTTGTTTCTGTCGATTCCGGCTATGCTGCGGCGTTCGGCTACCACGGGCTCCCCGTTGGTCGAGGTGAGCGAGATGCCGTGGCTGGTCCCCTCCGGGATGTGCTCGGCGGTGTTAATGGTGATCTGTCTGCCGGCCGGCACGGGCACCTCGGCCAGAGCCGGGGGCGCAGTCCTCTCCCCCTCGGTCATGAACACGACCCCGATGAGCGCCTCCCGGGCGCCCGGATTGATCACCACAATCGACTCCTCGCCCTGGGGCTCCCCCTCCGCGAAGGTCCAGCTCGCCGAAGGCGCGCTCATCCCCACGTCCAGCGATGCCCCTTTGGCGCCGGCCCGGTCCAGCTGCGAGTAGCGGGAGACCACCACTCTGCCCTGGGCGGCAGTCACATCGAGGCCAAAGGCCGGGGACTCGACGAAATAGTCGGCCAGCGAGACCGTCACCTGGGACTGGGCCGGAATCACCAAGTCCTTGAGACGGGCGGGGACCACGTCGTTGTCCGGGGCGATGAACCGAACGCTGATCACCGCCTCCTCCCTGAACGGGTTCGCCACGAGGAGATAGTGGTTCTCTCCTCGAGCCGTGCTGCCCGTTGCGAACAGCCAGCGACCGGAGGGCTGCGCGGAACAGCGCGAGGATCCGACCCCCTTGCCCCTTGCCAGCACCACAAGATCGGTCGAGCTCTGGCCACCGAACGCGTCGACCACCCCGACGGAATCGTTGACGTTGAAATCCCTTATCGACGTCACGCTCTGGAATCCCGGCTCGAGGTTGCTCTGCACATAGGCCGACTGTCCAGCTCCCCCCACCGCGAACCGGCGGAGGCCCAGCGCACGGCGGCCGGGATTTGCTGTGGACATCGAGGCCTGGAACTCCTCTGAGGTCGGAGGCGAGGGGCAGTACCAGCCGGACGACAAGACCGGCCCGGTCCCGTTCACCGCGGTCCTTCGACTCGCCTGAGGGATCAGGATATCCACCAAAACGGCGCCCACGGCAACCACAGTCAGCAGCACACCCACAAAGATCAGCTCGGACTGCTTCATACAGCCCTCAGCCGCGGTGGCCCCGCAATGGTTCCGGCAATCGTCGTCACCGCCAGCAGCAGAGCAACCTGTATCAACAACCAGATGAACCGGACCCAGTTCCCGCCGAAGAAGACCTTGACCTCCCCCCTGGCATCGGGGGGAAGATCGAACTGGTTGGCCCACCCGAAGGCCTGTTTTTGAGTCAGCCGGTTTCCTGCAACCGAAGCTTTCCACGCCGTGTTGAAGTTGTCGCCCACCAGCATCTGAGTGTGGCGCGTCCGCGGCAGCTGAGCGGTGAAGCTGCTGGGCGAGCGCTTTGGGATTTCCCGGCCTCCGCTCCACTCTGCCAGCATGAGAGCGGCATCCCCGGAGCTCTCGTCGGACATCGCCTCGGCCAACCCGGCGGGCACCAGGCTCGCTCGGGGGAGCCAGAGAAGGTTCCTGAACATCGCCACGCCGCTCTGCTGCTGTTCAAGGGCGATGTCGCGCTGTCTGCTGAGAGCCCCCAGAGTCTGCCGATCAGATGTGTCGACGATCACAAAACGGACGTTGGCCGGAGCAAGCAGGTGTCCCGCCGTATGCAGACGATTACCCATCAGCGCATCGATGACATCGTCCAATTTCCTCTCCCCGGCCGATGGCGGCGGCGGCG
>JBBDRH010000275.1:0-1018 GCA_040905645.1 Actinomycetota bacterium | reverse complement strand
CGGTTCTTTCGCGGAGATGGAGGGTGGGGCTTGGCTCGGGAATCGTTGCAACTGCGATCCTCTGTCTCGGTTACTCATTTGCGGGAGGGAAGTTCACCTACGCTCTGCTCTACGATTACGCTCCCGGATGGCAGTCGAGCCGCACTCCCGGGCGTTTGTTCACCCTGACCTCGCTGGGGCTCGCCCTTGCCGGCGCCGCGGGCGCGGAGGGGATCGCAAGATTCCTCGATCGGAAAATTCCCCGCAAGCTGTTCAAAGGAGTGACCGCAGGGATAGTGATGTTCGCCCTACTGGCCGCCGCCCTTCTCGTCGAGGGAAAAGGAAGGATCTCTCTGCGCGAACTGCCGGTCTCACCCCTGGCCGGGGCCGCCATTGACGATCCTCAGATGCACCTGCCCACCGACGACGCAAGTGACCCCCTGCATATGTTCTGGTCTACCGATGGGTTTCCGAGGATCTTCAACGGGTACGCCGGATTTGATCCCCGCGCCCATCAACGGATCCGCGACCAGATGCGATCGTTCCCGGACTCCCGAACCGTCGAGCTGCTCAGCTCGGCCGGCTTCCGCTCCGTCGTGGTCCACCTCGATCTGGTGCCCGGCACCCCATGGGAGGGGGTCGCCGATCGAAGCATAGAGGGCCTCGGCTTGGAGCGGGAGGCGGCGGACGGCCTGATCATCTACAAGCTCACGGGTCCGGGCTGATGGCCCGCTCCGAGTCCGCCCAGGCGCCCGCTTCCGTACCTGTGGCGATGGCTCTGACGGCGGTCGGGGTACTCGTCGGTTACGCGATCAAGCATCAGTGCGCAGTCAATCCCTGGGCCGGCAACTTCCAGTACACGCACTACTGCTACAACGAGATCCAGGCGCTCTTCGGCGTACGGGGGATCGGTCAGGGCCTCATCCCCTACGTCGACACCAGCTTCGAGTACCCGGTCCTCACGGGCTTGTTCATGGATCTGGCCGGCCGGCTGCTGCGCCTGCTGGTGCGATGGGGAGTGGTCTCCTCCAACGGCGAC
>JBBDRH010000274.1:0-6001 GCA_040905645.1 Actinomycetota bacterium | reverse complement strand
CAATGGCGCCACTCTCACGCCGCCAAACACCGCAAGGGATAGTGGTCACCGCACTTAGCCGGGGGATCCTGCCGGCATCGAGATCTCCGCCTTGGCCCTCGCCTCCACAGATTGTTTGCCGGCGAGGCCCTTGAGGGTCAGCCGGACCGGGACGGCAACCCTCACCTCGGCAATCGAGCTTCCCATCGAGCAGCTGCACTCGAGCAACTCTGCGCCGTTTGCGTTGGCGTACTCCTCCGCTTTGCCTTCCGGGTCTTCGCCGATGATCGGGATCAGCTCGGCCACCGCAGCCAGGGCGGCCGAGTCGGCTGCCGTCTGGGCCCTGGTTCGAGCAATGAAGTAGGAGGCCAGGTCGGCGAGTCCGATGAGGAGGACCATCACCAAGCCGGCGCCGGCCAGCATCATTATGGCGGCGTTGCCCCCGTCGCGAGGGGGACCCTTGCGACGATCCCTTCTCATGGTCCCGACGCTTGCCCGGCATCGTCGGAGCGCTCCAGGCGCATGGTGGCCCCCGCCTTCAGGGTCACCCCGGCAACCATCTGACCGACCATAGGCAGCCGCGTCGGTTTGGCACTGATGTCCACGTGAGCGGGATCTCCGCGCTCGGTACCTCGCTGAATCTGGAGGGTCAGACCGAGGCCGGGAGCAGCGGCGCGCGCTGCGGCCTCGATCTGACCGCGGTCCGAATTCACAATCGCCTCTCGCACCCCTTCCCGAGCGGCGCCCAGAACCAGGAGCTGGTCCTTCACCAGAACGCCCACCTGGAGAAGGGCGAGCAGGAGCAGAGCAACCAGGGGCATGACCAGCGCCAGTTCGACGCTCGACTGGCCCCGCTCGGAACCTTTCCGGTGGCTCATGCGAACCGTTTCCGTTCTGGGACGAAGATCCCGGCCCTTAACCTCCTTCGGCCGTCGACGCCACCTTCTCGATGATCGAGGAGAAAAACTCTTTCAAACCGTTGTCCTCACCCCTCGCCCAGGCGATGAGCACCGCGACCACTGCGGCGGCGGCGAGCATGACGAGCGCGTACTCGGCTGTGGTCTGCCCGATCTCGAAATAGGCACGCTCGATGATGCGGCGAAGTCTGTTCATTCCCTTTCCCTCCCGCTCTGGGACCAATACCTATGGGGGAAGTGGGTTAGGGAAGTGGGTTGGGGAAGTGGAAAACACAGTGTACGAATGAGCAATGACAAAAGTCCGATGCTCACGTGACCGTTCTCGAGCTTCAGGATCTTCATGGTTTTCAGAACCCGAGGGACGAGAACGTGCTCAACATGAGCGGCACCACGGACAACAGAACGAAGGCCGGCAGGATCAAGAAGACCAGAGGAAACAGGATTTTGATGGGCGCACGCCTGGCCTGCTCCTCGGCCGACCTCCTGCGGCGACTCCTGACCTCTTGGGAAAAGCTCTCCAGCGAGGAAGAAACCTCGGTCCCGAATCTCTCGGCATTCTCAAGAACCCCAACCAGCGCCTCCAAATCCCCGTCCGGGTTCCGCTTTGCCAGAGACTGCAGCGCGATCCGACGGGGCACTCCGAGCTCGATCTCCTCCAGCGTTCGGGTCAGCTCCTGGCCCAGCACCCCTCGTGAGCGAGCGGCCACCCGCTTCAGGGAGAGAGCCAGGTTGAGGCCGGCGTGGGTACATACCGCCAGCAGGTCGACGGAATCCGGAAGAGCCATGGCTGCCTGTTCCCGGCGTCGGGCGATCCGCCGGCGGAGCAGAATCGGGGGAAGGCGATATCCGATCCATGCTCCAACCGGGGCAACCAGTATCGCTGTGACTCCCGCCATGAGGCCGAGGGCCAGGCCGGCGCCGGCTGCACAAAGTTGCGCCCCACGAAGTACGTCCACTCCGAAAGACCCGACTCCCGACGAATCCATAAGCTCCTGAAGCTGTACTCCCTTAGTGCCCGGGAACTTCCGTCCCACCCGAGCCAGCAGCCCGTGGATCGCTCCCAGCCTGGCATGGGCGTCTCCTGCGCTCTGCGCACGAAAGGCCGCCACCCGGCTCTGCACCACCGGGTCTTTGTGATCCGCGCCCATCACAATGATCCAGGCGCACAACCCCGACATTCCGGCAAGCAAGAGCTCCATCACGGCCGGATCCTGAGGACTGCCTTGATCCACAGAAGCCCGAGAGCGTTCATGGTCAACCCGGTCAGCAAGAGCACCCAACCCAAAGGGGTCGTGTAGAGGAACTCCATCTGCTCGCGTGAACCGATCGAGAGCATCAGAAAGAAGGCGACCGGTGCCCCGGCGACCACCATCCCGGAAAGCCTTCCTTGTGCCGTCAACCCACGGATCTCCGACCTCAGGTTCATTCGCTGCGAGACTCTGGTGGCGAGCGATTCGATCACATTGGCGAGGTTGCCGCCGGTTTGCCGGTGAACGAGCATCGCATCCACCCACAGGTCGAGGTCACGGCTGGAAGAGCGAGCGGCAAATTGCTCGAGCGCCTCATCCACCGGCATCCCGAGGTCGATGTGATTCAGCATCCTCTCCAGCTCATCCTGGAGCGGGGACTTGGTGCCCTCCTCCACGATCCTGAGCGATCTGGCAAGCGACTGCCCCGCGCGCAAAGCCGACGCCTGCAGGGCAAGGGCGCTGGGCAGCTGCTTCTCGATGCGCGCCGCCCGGCTGCCCCGCAACCGAATCAGCACGCGGTCGGTGGCTACGGGAGCGGCGAGCGCAAGAATGATCGTGGGCAGGCTGCGTTCGAAGAAGAATGTGCCGGCCAGAGCTCCGCCCAGCGAAGCGGCAAGCCCCCAGGCGAGCACATCGGAGAACCTCTCCCCGGGATGAGCCTTAGCCGAGTATGCGGCCAGCTTCGATCCCCAGAAGGTGCCTGCGACCCTGGTGGCCGCCCCCTCCAGCAGCGGCCCCCTTGACCCGCCGAAGGGCTTGCTAGCCGCGACGGACCCCAGCCTCTCGACCAGCTTGCCGGCCTCTTGGGAGCTGCGCCACCGCCTCTGGCCCACCATCAAAGCGGCAACCGAAATCCCGGATGCGGCCGAGATCCACAGATCGTTCACTCGGACCCCCAGACGTAATCGATCCCGGCCTCCTGCATCCGCTGGAGGCAGGATGGCTCCTCCCCCATGTCGAACGTGCCGACGACCTGGCCCTCGCCGTCCAGTCCGGCCGGCGAAAAGGTGAAGGCGTCCCCCAGCTTCAGCCCGCGCTCGTCGAGTCCGGTCACCTCGCTGATCTTCAGGATCTTGCGGGTGCCATCCTGCAAGCGCGAGGTATGAACGATCAGATCGAGCGCTGCTGCGATCTGCTGGCGCACAGGCCCGGGCGCGAGCCCCAGCTCCGCCATCATCACCATGGTCTCCAGACGAACGAGAAGATCTTCCGGAGAGTTCGCGTGACAGGTCGACAGGGAACCCTCGTGGCCGGTATTCATCGCCTGAAGCATGTCGAGGGCCTCGCCGGAGCGCACCTCGCCCACGATGATCCGGTCGGGTCGCATCCTGAGGGCGTTGCGCACCAGATCCCGTACGGTCACCTCGCCCCGGCCCTCGATGTTGGCCGGCCGGGCTTCCAGAGAGACCACGTGCTCACGAGCCAGCCTGAGCTCGGCTGCCTCCTCGATCGTGATCAGGCGCTCGGAGGGGGGTATCGACGAGGAGAGCACGTTGAGGAGGGTGGTCTTCCCGCTGCCGGTGCCCCCGGAGACGATGATGTTCATCTTCGCCCGGACCGCCGAGTCGAGGAAGCGCACCATCTGGGGCGTGAGCGAACGATGGGCGACCAGGGTCTCAAAGGTGAACGGAATCGCCGAGAAGCGGCGGATCGTGACCGCCGGGCCGTGAATCGAGAGCGGCGGAATGATCGCGTGCAGGCGGCTGCCATCGGGAAGCCGCGCTTCGACATAGGGCTGCGACTCGTCGATCCGGAGCCCCAGAGGCCCGATGACCCGCTCGATAAGATGGTGGATCTGCGAGTCCGACTCCAGCCTTATCCAGGCTCGCTCGATCCTTCCCGCCAGCTCGACGTAGATCTCGTTGGGCCCATTGATCATCACTTCGGTGATTCGGGGATCCCGCAGCAGGGCCTCCAGCGGGCCGAGGCCGACGACGTCGTCGGAGATCTCCCGTACGAGCTTGGCCATCTCGGCCGCCGCGATGATCACGCGGTCCTCCTCGAGCACCCGCCTCACCGCATGCCGTAAGTTCAGCCGCCGGTCGGCCTGGGACCCTTCGAAAAGCGCGGGGTCCCGCTCGTCCAGCAATCGTTTACGAACATGCTCCTTCAGGCTGGTGGAGCCGTTCGATTCCGACATCGCCATCTACCGTCGTGAGCCCTGGAGGGGCCTCGACCCGGCTCGCTCCCGATCCGGAGGCTCTGAGCGCAGAGCGCCCACGAGCTCTGGGTCTTGAGTTCCGTTCTGGGACCCGAGGGCTCCGACCTGCTGTATGTTGCCCAGCCGCCTGGCCAGCGATGCCAGCATGCGGCTGCACCGGGGACTGAGCTGGCCCCGATTCGTCATGCGGTAGATCTGGAAGTCGGCGCTCACCCGGGTAGCTTTCGGCACCTCCAGCACCTGCTCGACGTCCTTAGGCGAGATGTCCACCCCTCCTGCCTGGTTGAGCACGGCGTGAACCCGGTTCGTATCGACCCCCGCCGAACGGAGCACCCTCAGGGCCTCGCCGGCCCGCCTAAGCCCAAGCAGGTCTGGGGTGAGAACGAGCACGATGCTCGATGCCTCCACGAGCACCGATAGGTTGAGGTCGCTCAGGCCCGAGGGGAGGTCGGCCACCACATGATCGGCGACCTCCCGTCCCGTGGTCAGCACCCTCGCCAGTTGAGAAGGCTTGACCAGCGCGGTCTCACCGAACCTGCCCGGGGCGAGGATGACCCTGAACCCCCCGGAGTGTGTCCACGCCACACTTCGGACCATATCGGCGGTCACCTCGTCTCCGACGCGCAACAGGTCCAGGACCGACTTGGTATTGCTTTCCGCCTGCAGGATGCTGGTTTGATCGGCGTTGTCGAGGTCCAGGTCCACCAGCAGTGTGTCCTTGAGCGCGTGGGCGAGGCAGCCGGCGAGATGGGCGGCAATCACCGAAGATCCGGCGCCTCCTTTGGGGGCCCAGACGCAGTGGAGGTTGCCGGATACCAAGGACGAGGTCGCCTGGCTGATGATCCCTTGTTCGACAAGGGGCTTGAGCTGCAAGCGTTCCTGGGGCCAGAGCAAGAACCCCTCCGCCCCCAGTGTCAGCGCCGAGCGGAGGGTCTCGATCGTCTCCTGCCGGGCGAAGACGACGCGTCCCGCGTCCAGCCGGCTCGACTGGGGATCGGCCGCGAGCTCGAATGCGATCCGATCCGACATCAGCACGAAGTCGGGCAAGGTGAGATCCGCACCGCGAAGCAGCTCTTCCGCCGAGCGCGCGGGTGCGACCAGCCTCCACTGCGGGATCTCCTCGAGATACCGGATGACCTCGTCGAGAAGCAAGAGATCGTCGCAGGCAACCAGAACCGATGGCGACACTGAGCCGGACAAAGGCGCCCCCCTTTGACTATGAGCACGGGGAAGTGTCCGAGGGGGAAGTGGAAGATCTTTGTACACCAGCGACATTCCGAAATCCAGAGGCAAATCGGAAGAGCGGGAAGGTTTTTCGCTCAAGCTCCTGGGCACCTCCGGCAACGCCCGACGACCGATACCTGTGCTCGGCCCTTGGGCGATAATTGGTTGTTCTCGACAAGGGGGTGATCGTTGGCCAACTACAAGTGCGACGACTGCGGGATCATGCTCGACGCGGTCGACGAGGGGCAGACCGAGGAGTGCCCGCGCTGCGGTAAAGAAATGGTCGTCAACACGGGGAGCGTTCTCAAGAACTTCGGCGGCGCGGGAGTTGCGGGGATGGACCAACAGACTTCCAAGCCCTAGCCTGGCACGGGATCATCAACTGTGGAAGGAGGCTGCGAATGGCCAGCTGGATGTGCGAAGACTGTCACCTCAGCATGGATGCCGACCCCTGGGGCGACGAGGCCGAG
>JBBDRH010000273.1:0-6006 GCA_040905645.1 Actinomycetota bacterium | reverse complement strand
AGCGCAACGCCAATGACTGTCAAGGTCCATCCACTGTCGAACATGTCGTCTACGAGCAGAACGGGCCCGGGATTCACCGGATCTTCGATCTGAAAGGTTCCGTAAACGTTCCCGAACTGCTGGGCACTGTTTTGCATCTCCTTCTGAGGCTGATTGGCGGCAATCTTACGGACAACCGGGTACAGGGGAAGGTCAAGCGAGCTTGCCAATGCGCTCGCAAAGTCGGAAACCAATCTATCGCGCGTCAACGACGGGACGTAGGTCACCCATGCCGGAGCAGGTTGCGGATTCCACTCTCCGATGACGGCGGCCGATGCGGCGACCAGCTCCTCACTGAACTCGCCCGCCTCGTACTTGCCACTACGCACGAGCGATCCCCACCCGCCGTCGCCTAGCCGGGACAGCACCCTGCCGGGCTGCAACTGCAACTCGGGACGGATATTGCCTGATCGATGAGACTGCCCGCCGGGCCATCGTTTGCGAGGCTCGATACCTATCGGTTGCCTGCGTAGAAACTCGGTTCCCGATCGCACCAGCGCCGGATCGAGCTCAACCGAGATACCTGAATCCGTGCAGTTCTGACAAATGCCGCACGCTCCTGCGGAGGGATCGTCGAGCTCGCCGCCCAGGAACTCCATAAGGCAATCCGAGGACTCGACATAGCGCCTCATCACCTCCTGCTCCCGGCGCCGGGCGGCGGTCACTCCATCGACACGCTCGCGCGGATAGTTCCACGGCCTCAAAGTACGTTGATACGAGCCGCCGACTTTCTCGACCGCTCCCTCCACCTCCAGCACCTTCATCATTTGAACCAGCTTGCCGTGGGCGATGTTGACCTGAGCTTCGATAGCGCTCGTCGACATCGGCCTCGCCTCCTGCGTGAGGAGGGCAACTACCCGATCCGACAACTCCTGCGATGGAAATGCCGTTCTGATGAAGTAGTCCTGAATATCTCGGTCTTCGTTGCCGGCCAGCAGAATTCCGTAGGACTCCGGGAGTCCCCGGCCCGCGCGGCCGACTTGCTGGTAGTAGGCGATGGGCGAGCCCGGCGACTGGAAGTGAATCACGAAGGCAAGGTCCGGCTTGTCGAAGCCCATGCCCAGCGCCGACGTTGCAACCACTACCTTGACCTCGTTGGCCAGCAGAGCAGCCTCGACCGCTTGCCGAGCCTCGTCGGATTCCTCCGCGTTGTAGGCAACGGCGTCGATGCCGTTGCGGCGCAGCCACTCGGCCACCTGGACCGAGTCGCGAACGGTGAGGCAGTAGACGATCCCCGTGCCATCGAGCTGAATTAGAGCCGAAACCAACCAGGCCAGCCTCTGCGCCGGAGTGGGGAGGCGGAAGACCTGCAGTCTGAGCCCCTCTCTGGTCAAAGTCCCCCGGTGAACGGTAAGGCTGCCTCCCAGCTGCTCCTGAACGTCGCTGATCACACGATCGTTCGCCGTCGCGGTCGTACCCAGAACGGGAACTCCCGCAGGCAGCAGGTCCAATATCCGCTTGACCCGGCGGTAGTCGGGTCGAAAGTCGTGACCCCAGTCGCTGATGCAGTGGATCTCGTCCACCACTATCAGCCCGGTGCGAGCGACAAAGCCGGGCATGAAGTCCTCAGCGAATTTGGCGTTGGCGAACCGCTCTGGGGAGATGAGCAGGACGTCGATCAGGTCTTCATTGAAGCGATCCGTGATCTCCTGCCAGTCCTGCTCATTGGAGCTGTTGACGGTCTCCGCCCGAACTCCCAGCCGGTCTGCCATCCGGATCTGGTTTCTCATCAGGGCGAGCAACGGGGAGATCAGTAGCGTCGGCCCAAAGCCCCGTTCGCGAAGCAGGCTGGTTGCTATGAAATAGACCGCGCTCTTTCCCCAGCCTGTGCGCTGAACGACGAGTACCCTGCCGCGATCCCGGACGAGGGCTTCGATGGCCTCGAGCTGGCCTTCCCGGAATTGCGAGTGCGGCCCGGCGAGCCGGCGCAGCAGTTCGAGCGCCCTGTCCTCAACTGAAGGTCTGGGATTTATTCGACGTCCTCCTGAAGAGCGGCAGCAAAGGCTTCCTCGAACCTCTTTTGCTGACCGGAGCCCGGAAAAGGGATTCGAATGCCACTCACTGGACAGCCGGCCTCCCTCAGAGGCTCAAAGGCGGCATCGAATACCGCCGTCTTGATCAGGATCACCTTCTCGGGTTGGAACTCCTGGCCACGTTTAACCAGCTCCTGAACAAGAGCCTTGTGACCTGTCCATCCCGGCGACACCGGTTCAGGGTTGAGGTCGATAAGGAAAACGCCGTCGTGCTTCAACCGCTCGAGCCATTGGCTCTTGTCGGCCCGGCCGGGGACCACCTCGTAGAGGCCTTTGCACACATAGTGAAAGAGAGAATCCTGCGTGGCTACCTTTTCGAAGTAGAAGTAGCGAGCCGGGTCAAGCGGAGGGGCCTCGGCGACCAGGAGAAGCCTTACTTCGACGGGACGATAGTTGGCGGCAGCCTCCCGTCGTATCTTGGAGCCTGAAGATTCTGTCTTGCCCATGATCCCAATGGTATGGGAGGCCGCCGACAGAATCTCTAGGGCTCGGAAGCCCGGCAGTCGGCTCCTGTTCGTGCAGGCGCCCCGAATCTACGCCGCTGCGCCCGGAGTTTGATGCCGTCCTGACCCTTTCCGGGTCCACGGCAGCCCCCGCCAGCTAAACTTGTCATAGGCACGCCCTAGCATCGACGGATGCAATCAGGAGGTCCTGAATGGCGCTTTCAACCGAGCCTGCCGGCCGGCGTTTCTCCTACGCCGACCTTGCCGCTTTCCCCCACGACAACGTAATCCGCGAGATCATCGACGGCGAGCTGATAGTGACACCCGCTCCCACCACCCGGCACCAGAGGGCATTGATGAACCTCTCCCTGATATTCGGGGCCTATCGAAACACGCATGGCGGCGATGCCTTTTTTGCGCCCACCGACGTCTTCCTCGCCGACGACAACGTCGTGGAACCGGACCTTTTGTTTGTGCGTGCCGACCACCTCGACCGGGTTGAGCTCCGATTCGTCAACGGACCGCCGGACCTGGTAGTCGAAATCTCCTCCCCGTCGACCCGCCGGATCGATATCGTGCGCAAGAGCGGGTGCTGTACGCACGATTCGAAATTCCCGAGTACTGGTTCGTCGACCTTGAAGCCGAGCGAGTCGAGATCTACCGGTTGGAGGCTCGTACTTTTGGCCCTCCCGAGCTGGTCTACTCACCGGGTACGCTCACCACCCCGCAACTGCCGGGTCTGGAGGTGAGCGTTGCTGAGGCGCTCGGAAATCCACAAGGGCCGCTTCCAACAGCCGATTCGTAAAATTCTTCGGGGTCAGTCCTCCGGCTGAAGACCGAGCCGGGCCAAGGCTTGCGGATCTGCCGGATTGACGAACCGGAGGCCGGAGAGATCAGCGAACGCGGAGTCGGACGAGACCAGAGCCTCTGCCCCGGCCAGCAGGGCGCTGGCCGCCAGAACGGCGTCAAAGGCTCCCAGCCGGTCGTTTGCCCGGTACAGCCGGAAGCCCTCCTCAAGCTCAGCCCGGCCGGGAGACAGAAGGGGCGAGAGGAGCTCGATGTAGGCAATGCCCAGGTCGCAGGCATCCTCGCGGGGGCGCCGGCGGGATCTGACGTGGACGAATTCCTGGACTGCCTCGACGGTGGTGGTTGCCTTGATTTTGGCCGCGGCCACCGCCTGCACGATCGACCGGCACGGATCACGAAGCGGATGAGACTGCCCAACCGCATAGACGAGAACGGAAGTGTCGAGGACGATCAGAACCGGTTCGCCCGCGCGGAGTCGAGCTCCCGCCTGAGGTCAGCCGGACTGGGGACCGGCATCGGCTCCGCCTCAAGGATCACCCTGGCCGCCTCCTGCCTTGCCGGGGAGTGTGCCGGGATAGCCTGGTCCACTGCATCACGAATCACCTGTGCAACCGAAACCCCACGTTCGCCCGCCACGGAGCGAAGGCGTGAGAGCCTCTCTTTGTCAATTAGCACCTGCAGACGTTCACTGAGCATGTGTATACATTAGCATGTGTATGTAGCTGTGCCGCTATCGGGCGTCACGCCGAATGTAAGACCCGCAGTGCTCCCTATTACCGGCCCACCGGCCAATGCTCCACGATGAGGCCTCCCATAGGAAAGTCGTCCGGGTTTCCGGTGGCCAGCTTTGCGCCGAGTGAGCGGGCAGTGGCTGCAATAAGGCAGTCCGCCTGAGAGAGGGTAACTCCTCTCGCTGCGAATTCTCGCCGCCAACTTCCCGCCTGCCAGCCTTCGAGCCGGCCGATGGGAATGACCTGCAGGCCGTTTACCAGGGCCCTCCCGGCGCCCTCCTCTTCCGGGCGCAGGCCCCGAACGACTTCCTCCACGTTTATTGCGGTCGTGCAGGGCATGTCACCTGTTTGCCTTAGGCGCCTCACCGCCAGCGCCGCCGGCCTGCCTCTCAGATAATCGATGAGGACGGTGGAATCGAGCAGGACGAACAATTCAGCCCGTGCGCTCGGGATCGGCCCTTCGTTGGGCGCGGACCCACTGACCGGGATCGGCATCCCATTCGTGTCCCGTATCGTCGATCGACCCGGCAGCAGACTCAATCAACTGCCAGGCCCTTTCATTCTCCAGGGCGCGCTCGACCGCCTGACGAACAAAAGCGCTTCGTCCACGGGGTCCGGAAACTTCGTCGATCATTGCCACGAGCGTGTCTGCAAGCTCTATGTGCAATCTCATGTGTAGACGTTAGCACAAAGGTGCTAAAGTCTCTTATCCACGGCCGGCGCGCCGGGCGGCCCTTCCTACTCCATCCCCAGCTCCCGGCGGAGCCGGTCCACCCGGAAGGTGAACCCTTGGCTCGGGGCCGCCATTTCCTCGAAGCTCGCCAGCAGGCGCTCCAGCATCTCCCGCCGGGTGGGGTCGGCGGACGCCTCCCGGGGGGTCAGGCCGGCCAGGGCCGGCACCGGCTCGGCCATCCACCGGTCCTCCATCATCTCCTGCATCTCGACCATCACCTGCTTCAGATGTGTATGTCACGCACCAATATCGACCTGGACGACGAGGCTTGCCGCGCAGTCATGGAGCGCTACCACTTGGCCACCAAACGGGAGGCAGTCAACTTCGCCGTGCGCACCGTTGCCGCCGAGCCCCTCGGCCTTGAGGAGGCCCGGGCCCTGTGCGGGTCCGGTTGGGATGGAGATCTGGATGAGATGAGGACCAGCCGCACCGGGTGATTCTTATCGACGCCTCCGCTTGGAGCGAGTTCTTGCGCGATACGGGGAGCCCGGTATGCATGCGACTTGACGGTCTTCTCGATGAAGAAATTGCCGTCTGCGATCCCGTCCGGATGGAGGTCCTGGCAGGCGCCCGCAACGAGCGCCACCTCAGCGATCTACGAAGGCTGCTCGCGCGGGCCTCCACCATTCCGGTTGGACCTATCGATTACGAGGAAGCAGCGGCGCTGTATCGCCTGTGCCGGAGCGAGGGCGACACCGTGCGAAAACTTATCGATTGCCTTATCGCAGCTGCCGCCATGAGAGCGTCCGCCTCAATCCTGCACATGGATGCCGACTTCGACATCCTGGCCCGTCATACCTCTCTCCGAATTTAACCCGCCTAGAACCTCGCTCATCCATGCTCTCCCGATTCAACCGCCTCCGGGCTCGCCCTTATGTGGTCGGGCCCCTAACCGCTGAGTCGCCTCCTCCTGCCTCCGGGCTGCCTCCCGGCAGAAGTGCAGGATGGTCTCGAGCTGCTCCACCGTGTAGCCGTCCAGACCTGCCGCTGTCCGACGCCTTCCGGTCGTTCACCGGTGCGCCGGGAGCGGGTGGAAGCGGTCGTGGCTGCGGGGGCCCGGTCGGCCAACGATAGGCGGCCGGCCCGGTCGCCCGGGTGGTCCGGGACCTCATGCTGCCGATGGTGTTCAAGAAGATGTCGTCGAGCGGGCGCGGGAGTGGAGGTACGGTTATCGGATCGATTGGGGGGAGCGGGTGACGCTGCCGTCGCAGGCGGCCTGG
>JBBDRH010000272.1:0-1030 GCA_040905645.1 Actinomycetota bacterium | reverse complement strand
CCATGCTCTCCGCCCACAGGGCGAAGATCCCCGCCGCCAACCAGCCGTAGAACACGAACGGCCAGTGGAACGGAACCGCGAAGATCTCCTCCGTGATCCAGAGGCTGTGGCCCCACTCGTTCATCGCCACCTGGGCCATCTCGGTCACAGAGGCGGAGATGAGCAAGAAGAAGGACCACGGAAAACCCTTTTCGGCCCCGTACACCTTGGGCAGCCAGTAGCGGGCGTACAGGTAGGTGCCGACGGTCAGCGTGATCCCGATGGGGAAGAACAAGAAGAACATCGGAATGTGCGCGGGCGTGAGCGCCGTGTCGCGGACCGCCGTCTGGTGCCAGGAACCGTCCATGTTGGGCCAGAAGCTGGCCATGATGGTCAGTTCAACCGAGATGGTGCTGATCAGACCCCAGAACTTGGCGATCCGCCGCACTTCCACCTCGTGAGGCACCGGAACGTCCACAATCTGGCGGCCCTTCCTGATGAGGTAGGTCCACCACCACAGCGTCGCGACGGTGGCTGCGATGACCTCGGCGTAGAACAGGGCGCGGTACGTCCTGTTGAATGCCTCGCCGGAGGCCTCGATGCCAATCGTCCACGCATTGCCGTGCATCCAGATTCGGAGGGCGGCGGCGATGGCGATGAAGCAGAGCGGTCCGACGAAAGTCAGGGTGTGACCACCCCGCCAGTCAATCGGACCATGCCCGGGCTTGTACGCCGGTGCCACCGTCCTGGCCTGAGCTACTTGAACCATGACCCCCCCTGTTGTCAACCTTCTGACGATTGGGTCGGGAACATGCTACGCGCTCGGAGACCCAAACGCTCGGCTTTCTTCCCGGCACAACCGGCGTTGTTCAGCACAATCCTCCCAAGGCGCCGGGTCAAGGAAAAATATGGAAGAAATGGGAGCCGTTTCGCGATGTCACGAATCCCGGGGACATGAAAGAAGGAAAGACGATCTCGCGCTATCCCACGCGGCACGGCCGAAGGCAGGCCCTCTAGGATGGCTCGATGAGCCAGGGCCGGCCCTTGGGCG
>JBBDRH010000271.1:0-6045 GCA_040905645.1 Actinomycetota bacterium | reverse complement strand
GAAAGCGCTCAGGTGCTTCGAGCGCTGACCTGCCATGTCGATGCCGTGCTCGTCTCGCATCACCCGCACGGCGTTGGGGTGCAGGGGCCTGGGGTGGCTACCGGCGCTGTGGGCCCCGACCTTCCCACCGGAGCGGACCCGGGCCAGAGCCTCGGCCATCTGGGAGCGGGCGCTGTTGCCCGTGCACAGGAACAACACCTGCGCCGTCACCGCCCCCGGCGTGGCACCACTCGGGGGATTGGGGGGCGGCGGGGTGAGGCGGAGCCCGGGGTGCAGGGCTTCGCCGGTGGCGGCGAGCAGCTCGCCGAGGCGCGTGAGGGCGACGGTGTAGTAGGCGTCGCGGCGGTCGGCCGAGCTGCGCCGAGCCGAGACCAGGCGGGCGTCGCGCAGCTTGCCGAGATGGTAGGAGACGAGGTTCTGGGGCTGCCCCACCAGGCCGGTCAGCTCATGCACCGTGCGGTCGCTGCGGGCCAGGTCGCTCAGCAGTCGCCAGCGTAGCGGATGCCCTGCGAGCTGCAGGAACGCCGGCGGGGTCAGCTCTCGGTCCGCCTGTGGCACGCCCATAGGCGCAGTCTACATCAAACCGGTTCGATGTATCAACCTGAACTGTTGGATTCAGGATCGGCGCTTCCGCTAGGAACGTATCGTCATTAACCTGTCCTTCTGCCTCAGGTCTCAGGGTCGGGAACAATTGGGAGTCTGGATTGTCATACCCTTTAGCTAGCCTTTCACCATGGAGTTCACAGGAGGTGAGCCGTGGCGTTGCACTCAGAAACCGGCCGTACCGGCTTCACGTATGCCGACTTGGCGCTGTTCCCAGAAGACAACCTGCGCCGCGAGATCATCAATGGCGAGTTGATAGTGACCGCCGCCCCAGCCACCCGCCACCAAAGCGCGGTCGTCAACATTGCTGCGGCCCTTCTCGCTTATCAGAGGGCGCACGGTGGAAAGGTCTTCCCTGCGCCTACCGATGTCTATCTCTCCGATGACAATGTGGTCGAGCCCGATGTTCTTTTTGTCAGGGGGGACCACATCGATCGTGTGGAGAACAAATACGTCAAGGGGCCGCCCGATCTGGTGGTCGAGATCTCTTCTCCCTCTACCCGCCGCCTGGAATTGGTGCGAAAGCGCGATCTATACGCCCAGTTTGGCGTGCCTGAGTACTGGTATGTCGATCTCGAGGCCGATCGAGTGGAGGTATACCGCCGTGAAGAAGCCCTTTATGGGGCTCCAACTCTGTTCTACGCCGGGCAGGTCCTGGACACGCCCGTTCTGCCGGGCTTCACGATCTCGGTCGAAGAGGCGTTGGGAAACTGACGCCGTCCCCTTACGTGCCGAGGTCCCTGTTGGCGAAAGTCAGCAGGGCCAGCGGCACGGAAATGACCACGACGGCCCCCAGCAGCACCAGGCCTCCCATGTTCCATCCGTTGACCAGGGGATCGCCGCCCAGATACCAGCCGAAGGGCGAGATCTTGTCCATCCAGGCTCCGCCCTCCATCTGCGGCCCTACCGCGTGGCCGAGATAGGCCATCGCCGCCAACGCCGTCGTGCCGCCCAGCGCCGCGGTCCGGCTGCCGGTTGCGGCACCTATCGCAAAGGCCACGGAGGCAAAGGCAAGGGCAAACAGCAGCAGCCCGACGGTAATCGCCAGCAGATTCACCAGGTTCACATCCAGGTCCAGACCGACCACCAGTACCACCGATGCCAGCGCCACCGAAACAGCCAGTACGAAAAGATCGATAGCCACCGCCAGCCATCGTTCCCCCACCAGCCGCATCCGGTCCACCGGGGCGGCCAGCTCCAGCTCCAGCGATCCGGCCTCCTCCTCTCCGGCAATCAGCTGGGCCCCCGTCGTGATGCCGAACACCAGCATGAGAATCGGCCCCAGCAGACCGTAAACGGTGGCGCCGATATAGCCTGCTGCGGTGCCGATCCGGTCGTAACCCAGAGCCTTAGTCATGCCTGAGGGCATGCTGTCGATAAGATCCTGCATCGCCGTCGTACCCCCCATAGCGGGGTAGAAGCTGATGTAAAAAGCGGATACGGCGAACAGCGCCACACTCCACGCCATCACCGAGCGACGCTGCTCCTTCAGAACTCCGGTCAGCACCGGCATCGCTTCAACGGACATCGGAGGGCACCTCCTCAGTGCGGTAGAGGTCCAGGAACAGCTCTTCCAGGTCCCGATTCTGCGCCGACCAGCCCAGCACGTGATGCCGGGCGGCCGTCTTCAGCAGCGCATTGGGCTCTCCCTGCAGCAGGCAGGTGACGCGGTGATCGGTGACCACGACCTCGCTCACACCGTCAAGACGGGTGAACTCCTCTTTGGCCACCGGAGTGGCGAAACGGAACTCGACCATCTGGCCTGCCCGCCTGCGCAGCTCTCCGATCTCTGCGATGTCCACCATTCGCCCGCTTCGGATGATCCCCACCCGGCCGGCGATCTCCTCCACCTCGCTCAGTACGTGCGAGGACATGAATATGGTCGCCCCTTCCGCCTTTGCCTCTCGCACCATGTCCAGGAACACCTGTTGCAGCAGGGGGTCGAGTCCGCTGGTCGGCTCGTCGAGGATCAAAAGCTCAGGGCGATGCATGAGCGCCTGTACCACGCCGACCTTTTGTTTGTTGCCCTTGGACAGGCTTTTGATGTGCTTGTTCAGGTCCAATCCGAAGCGTTTGGCAATCGGTTCGATGCGATCCGCCCCCGCGCCGCCCCGCAACTTGGCGAGGTGGGCGAGGTACTCGCCGGCACGCCGCTTGCCGGGGAGCACCAGCTCTCCCGGCAGGTAGCCCATGCGGCTGCGCAGCGCCGGACCGCCCTTGCGCGGGGTCTGGCCGAAGACCTCGACCCGGCCCGAGGTGGGCCTGAGCAGATCGAGCAGGATCCGGATGGTGGTGGACTTGCCGGCGCCGTTGGGCCCGATGAATCCGAACACCTCACCCCGTTCCACCTCCAGGGTCACCCCCATCAGCGCTCTGGTCTTCCCATAGTTCTTGACCAGCTCCTCCGCACTCAGAGCCAGCTCGCTGCTCATGCGCGCCTCCTGTCTAGGTTCTCGTCGGTTCCTCTTCGTCTACGCCCGCCAATGCCTGCTCCCATCGTTCGTCGGTGAACAGGCCGTGGGTGAGAACTTCCAGCGCCGGGCGGCCCCAGCGGAGCATGGCCCCTGGGTCGCCGAGCAGGTCGATGTCCATCAGGCGCTTGACATGGTTGTGGAGTGCGATCGCTCCCAGCTGCCAGATGCAGAGCAGGACCGCCCGTTCGTAGGGCTTATCCGAAGGCCGCAGAACGCCCGCCTGGACGCCGGTGGACATGTACTCGACCGCGTCGGCAACCATCGTGTCGACGAGCTCCGCCACCCCCGGCGAACCGTCCACGAGCATTCGGGAGACGTATCGGAGGAGGGGCTGGGCATCGTCGGCGGTTCTCAGAAGCTGAAGGGGATCCGGGGGGCCCTGGGTCATGGCCTCTTCTTTGGCAGTGCGCATCGCGGTGGCCACGTGCTCGTCGCACGCCTTTCGCAGACCCTCCTTGGACCCGAAATGATGAACTACCAGAGCGGGGGAAACCTCAGCCTCGGCTGCGATCGCCCGCATCCCTGTGCCGGCATATCCGAGACTTCCGAACAGGTCGAGGGCGGCGTCACGAATGCGTGCTCGTGCGGTGAGATCTGGATCCTTCACGGCCAGTGCTGAACACATGTTCAGTATATTAACCGATCGTTCAGTCCGCCCGAGTGAGTCAGATCCTGTTACGGATGTTTTTCTCTTCCCACCTGGAGTGAACCTGATTCCAGCCGGAGACCGAACGCTTGGCCGGGTACTGCTTTCCGTTGGCCGGATCGTTGTTTCGGAGAAGTCCGGGATGGACCAGCGGCAGCCACTTCGCGACGCGGCTTCCCGATCGGATTGTGCCGGGGCGGCCGTAGGCCTCCCCGTGCAGGGCTTCGAAATACGAAACTGGTGAGTGAGCGTCAAGGCCGAATACGATGTTCACCGTCTGCCAGGCTTCTTCGCCCAGGGTGATCACCAGCTCAGGCGAGGCATCGAAAAGGTCCCGGCGCAACCGGTCGCCAAAATCTTTGGCTGCCCGAACGGGAAGCGTCGCCGGCGAGATCCGCCCCGGAAGATTGGACGGCTTCCGCCCCATCTGCTCGGCGATTGAGTTGTACTCGATTCGGATCGCGTCGCCCTGATCTCGCTTTCCAGGGGCACCGCTCTTAACCATATAGACGGGATAGATGTCGGTGAAGGTAACCTCGTCGGGCTCCAGACCCAACGGTTGCAGGTAGCGCTCCAGGAGCTTTCGGCCCGACGAACCATTCGCAGCCGGCAGCCGGGAATCGATGTGCCCGTGCTGGCCAGGCTCGTCTCCTTCCTGAAAGTCGACCTCTTTGAGCCAGGCCTCCAGGAGCTCGGCTCCGCCGGCCTCGTTTCCTTGCCAGAAGACTTCGGGCTCCACATCTACCGCCAGGGCTCTGACTCGGCCGGTTCCTTCACTGCCGTGGGCGAATCGAGGCGCGGTCCACGACACATGAAGGGCACTTGGATAAGCGCCGATGACCAAGGTCCTGGCCGGTATGGCTCGCCGCGTCGGCCGTAATGAGTTGGGTTGACCGAATGGAAATCGCCCAAAGTCCGGATCCATCAGTGTTTATCTCCTGGAGGTTTGTGCGGGAATGGCTATATCTATCTATCGGCGGGTTCCGGGGATTGTTAAGTGGATTCAGGATCAGACCGGGACTTTCGGTCCTTTATTTTGGGCCATCCGGCAGTAATCAGGCGTAGCGCGTCAACCGAGCTCCCAACCCTCGAGCTGTCATAGGCTGTCGGTAGCCTTACAGACCATGGATATCGAAGGAGTTGAGCCGGACGTCCTATTCGTGCGGGCGGACCATGTCGACCGCGTTGAAAATCGGTACGTCAGAGGAGCGCCCGACCTTGTGGTGGAGATCTCCTCACCCTCAACCCGCCGGCTGGAGCTGGTGCGAAAGCGGGACCTCTACGCCCGTTTCGGCGTTCCGGAGTACTGGTATGTGGACCTCGAGGCAGAACTCCTCGAGGTCTACGCCCTCTAGGAGGATCGGTATCCCACACCGCTCTTGTTCTACGCCGGAGACTCATTGAGAAGCCCATTCCTGCCGGGCTTCTCAATGAGCGTGGAGGAGGCGCTGGGAGCGTAGCCTCTTCACCTCACCGCGAGGCGGCCTTTCCGTACTGGCGGATCGAGAGCGGCACGAAGACGATCAGGATCACCGCCACGCTGATGAACGTGTAGAGGACCGCGTTCTCCAGCGGCCATACAGTCGGCGCCGGTGAAGTCCCGAGGTTCCCGAACAGCTCCCGCACCGCCTGAGCCAAAGCCGAGACCGGGTTCCACTCCGCAAAAGCCTTCAGCGGGCCGGGCAGGGTCGCGCTGGGAACGAAGCTGTTCGAGATGAACACCAGCGGCATGATGAACATGAAGCTGGCGTTGTTGACCACCTCCACACTCGAGACCCTGAGTCCCACGAACGCCATGATCCAGGACACTGCATAGGAGAACAAGAGCAGCAGCAGGAAGCCCAGGATGGCTTCGCCGATTGACGTCCTGATCCTCCAGCCGACGAGCAGACCGGTCAGCGACATCACCAGGATCGACATCGAGTTGTAGAAGATGTCGCTCGCCGTCCGGCCGATCAGAACTGCAGACTTGGCGATCGGCAGCGAACGGAACCTGTCGATGATGCCTTTGGTCATGTCTTCGGCCAGGCCGGCCCCGGTGAAGGTGGATCCGAAGATCACCGTCTGGGCGAAAATGCCGGCGATCAGATACTCCTTGTAGTTCACGCCGGGAACGTTGATCGCGCTGCCAAACACGTAGGCGAAAAGCAGGACGAACATGATCGGCGACATCGTGGTCCAGATCAGCACCTCCGGCACCCGCTTGATCTTGATGAGGTTGCGCTTGGCAACCACGGCGCCGTCGGCCAGGGCGAAAGCAAGTTGTCTCATCGAACGGCCTCCTTCTTCCTGCTCTTGTCTGCGCCGCGGCCGGGCTTGCCA
>JBBDRH010000270.1:0-1037 GCA_040905645.1 Actinomycetota bacterium | reverse complement strand
GGCATCACCAGGTCAACCCAGGCGGCAGGTACAACTGGGACGTCAACCAGGCGGGCCCGCTGTTTACGACGATGGTGGACGGCAGGGAGCGTGACTTGGTCACCACTGTCGGCCAGAACGGGGTATTGCACATTCTCGATCGGGATACACGCGAGCTCGTTTACACCGTGCCGATCACCAGCCAGAAGAACGTCGATGCGCCCCTTACCGAGGAGGGGGTGCACGTCTGCCCTGGGCACAGGGGCGGTACCGAGTGGAATGGGCCCGCCTACAACCCTGGAACCAACATGCTCTACACTCCCGCGGTCGACTGGTGCAGCACCTGGCAGGCGAACTACACCCAGTACGGGGACGAGGGCCAACTCGATCCCGATGAACCGGCCGGTGTGGGGGATCCTATCGAGCTGTCCCAGGGCTGGCTCACCGCGGCCAATGCCTCGACTGGTGAGGTTTGGTGGCGTTACCGCTCCGACCGGCCCATGATAGGTGCCGTCGCTACCACGTCGGGCAACCTCGTCCTGACCGGCGAACTGACCGGCGACTTCCTGGTACTCCATGCCCGCACAGGGGACGTGCTCTACCGCTTCAACACAGGCAGTGCCATCGGTGGCGGCGTCATCACTTATCGGATCGACGGTAAGCAGTACATAGCAGTGATGTCGGGCAACCAATCGAGCGGCTGGGGATCGAGAGGCGCGGCCACCGCCTGGATCTTCTCACTGCCGTGAACAAGGCGCCAGCCGCTGTTACGGAGATCGCAGGACCATGTACCAAATCACATGCACTCGGTTGAGGGGGCTAGACGTCCCCTCAACCCGACCCAAACCCATCACCGTAGTCCTCCGCAACTGGTCCAAGGGACGGCGGGGCAATACCGCCTAGTGGAACCGCAAGGAAGGACGGATACTCGTCCTTATCAGCAAACTCCCGAAGTTCGATCGTACAGCACTCTCTAGGGTTCCGCATAAGCAACAGCTGAGCCAAAGAGAAACTCGGACCCGAAGTGTACGTCGGAGTGCTGGGCTAAAAAGCTTATG
>JBBDRH010000269.1:0-1041 GCA_040905645.1 Actinomycetota bacterium | reverse complement strand
GGCCGAAGAACGTGGGAAACGACCTCATCCCGACCCCGAGGATGGCAGGAAGCAGTACGCCAAAGAACTGGAGATGGAGCAGGACGGCGTTCTCAAGGGTCCCGAGGATCCTCCTCCGGTCAGCCACCATCTCCGATAGCCACCAGAGCCCGAGGACGCTCTGTAGGAGGAAGGCGAAGGCCGCGCCAACGATGAGCAGAGCGAAGGGCTGTCGATCGCGGACCGCATCCCACAGTGCGGCGACGACCAGGAACAGAAACAGGCCTGCCCCAGCACTCTCGAGTGCCGCGCCTGCCAAGGTGAGGATGCCGAACGGGGTGACCTCCGCCAGCGGTTGACCGAAGGTACGACCAAGAAGCCCCACGACCAGCAGCCAGAGCAACCAACGCTCAACACCGGGAGGGGAGATGGTCCGCCCTCCGAAGCGTGGTGCGAGTTTCAGGGCCATCCCGACGATGAAGAGTGTCGCGAAGCCCACTACCTGAAGGTGGCCGTGGACCTGGGCGTGCGCGACCCAGGAGACATCAAGCGATCCGGCGAGCGCCTCGACCGGGAGCGAGGTGGCCAGGCTGAAGCCGCCGAGCACGCCGAACAGCAGCGAGGCCGCGATGAACGGCATGTGGATACGGTCCTGACTGGTCTCCACCGGCCTCACGGGCTTGTCGCTCACGAAATCATCCGTCCAGGGCAGTCCGCGTGATCCGGATGAGCCAGCGCTCGGGCCCCTCCTCCAGTGGCTCCCAGACAACCTGCCCGGCGCGCTCGGCCTGCATCTGGTAGAAGAGCGGCTTGGGATCATGGTCGTTCACGAGGTTGAGGACGCCACCGTCGAAGAGGCCGTCGAAGGTCGAGAAGATCAGGGGATGACGGTCTCGAGGCGGTACTTCACGGAGATCGACGACCACTGGAACGGAGCCAGGATCGGCGCCAGCTGACCGTAGTTCTTCAATGACTTCGGTGAGGACCTGACCGTGCGTGGCCACTGACTCTCGCAGGCTATGCATGCCTCCGCAGCAGGTATCGATGCCACGGGCTTCCAGG
>JBBDRH010000268.1:0-6123 GCA_040905645.1 Actinomycetota bacterium | reverse complement strand
ATCCTGATGCATGCGACGCCGGTGGCTGGGGCGCTGGATTTCCCGTCGCCGGTTGCGGCCTGCCACCTGAGCTTTGCGCTTCCCTTCTTCCAGGTGGTCCTGCCTGCGGTCCTCAATCGTGCGGAGGCGGCAGGCGTTTGCGGCACCCTCGCCATCGAAACCACCGACGGGCCTTCCTTCTCTCTCAGCTTTGACGATGGGGAGCTGGTCGTGGCACTTTCCGTCCCTCCATCGGCCGATTGTTACGTGAAAGCGTCGTCCAGCACCGTAGTCAGTGTCAGCCTGGGCTTGGAGCCGGAGTCTGCTGCGATCGAACGCGGGGACTGGGTGATCTCCGGACCGTCTCCCGAGCTGGGCGAGGCCTTCAAGCGGCTCCTGCCCAATCCGTAGGGTAGCCGGCAGGGATCAGCGCGACCCACCCTCGCTTCGATCAGCTCCGCGAAACGCTGAATCTTCTCTACGGACCGGGCGCACAGGTAGCCGACGCGAGCGTGTGGAGGGGTTGCTGATGATTAGACGCGAGCCACCGGCCCCCAGTCATGCGCGCGGCCATCCCAATCGGAGACGGGCGGTCCTCAGGTGCTGGGATCGATCGGCGGCTGAGCCGCCGGCGAGAACGCCATGCCTATGAAGAGAAGGACGGACGCGCTGGCGCGCAGATCGTCCGGAACCACCCCGGGATCGAGGTGCTCCTGCAGGACAAGCCCATCATCCACGGCCAGGATCAGTGAGGCCAGATCTTCGGGCGGCATGGTCGGAACGATGCCGAGCTGCCTGCATCGGCCCTCGATGATCCGAGCAATAGCGGACCGGGCCTTCCGTTGCCGTGCCGCCAGCTTGGGTGCCAGCTCCGGCTTCCGAAGTACGTGAAGCCAGAACTCAGCCCATAGCAGCGTCCACGCCCGCCCCTGCTGGCTGCGCCGCACCGACTGGCTATGGAGAAACTCAAGAACCGCCTCCTGAGACGGGTCCTCACCCAGAGCCTCCGTAGTCAAAGTCATCTCCGACTCTATGTGAGCATCGAGGACGGCGAGGAAGAGATCCTCCTTGCTATCGAAGTTGGAGTAGAAGGCACCCCGGGAGAATCCGGCTCGCTCGGCAATCTCCTCGACCGAAGCGCCGTAAAAGCCCCGCTCCGCGAAGACAAGCCCGGCCGCCTCGACGAGTCGCGCCCGGGTTAGGGCCCGGCTCTCCTGGCGCGTGAGACGTTTCCGATCGCCTTTGTCCACACCCGATTCTCCCATTTGTCAACTCACATCTCATGCATTACTGTATCCGGATACGATCTTGGATCGGAGGGGCGGGGATGATCAAGACCTTTCGTCGTCGGTGGATCAGTCTCCACACGGCTCCCGCTCGACCAGGTCCCCGTCCGGTTCTTGTGTCCCGATCGATCCTTTTTTTATGCGTCGTCATGTTGGCGGCCGCGCTCATTTTTCCAGGCGGCGCCGCACAAGCCGTGGAAGCGCCCCCTCCCACGCCCACGGTCACGACCGTCCGTTACGGCCCGATCATCCTGCTTCCGACGCTGCTGGGAATCCCCGGTCGATTCATGGGCGCCCTCCCGCTGATAGGCAACCTCCCGATCATCCCCATGCCGTGCCAGAACTGCTACGTAACGGGGACCGAAATCGATCTGGTCTATGAGAACGGCCAATCGGCCAACCTCGACACCGGGGTCATGCTCCACCACCTGGTGCTTGCCCAGGCGGGACGTCCCGACCCAACGTGCGCTTCATCCAACGTCCTCGGGCAGTTTGGCCACCGTTTCTTTGCTGCCGGGAACGAACGCACCTCGGGGCACCTGCCGCCCGGCTTCGGCATCCACCTAGGCGCGGGTCCGCTCCTTAGCGTCTTCGACATCATGAACCACAGCTCCGAGCTGAAGGTGGTTTACCTCAAAGCCGATGTGCACCATCTGCCCGACTCGACTCCCGGGATCAAGCCGGTCACGCCCATATGGCTGGATATGGCCAACTGCAGCCTTTCCACCTATGCCGTCCCGGCTGGTCCGACCAACAGCGTCTGGCGCTGGACCTCAAACATCACCGGCCGTTTGGTTGCAGCAGGCGGCCACGTGCATGACGGCGGCGTGAAGACCGTGCTTTCCAACGAAACCACGGGGGAGCACATCTGCACGTCGGTTGCCGGCTACGGCACCAAGCCGCAGTACAAGGGAACCATCGAATCGATGTCCACCTGCATCAACGATCGGATCGGCACCGTTCGTGCAGGCGAGGTGCTTGCGCTCGACACCCATTACAACAGCCCCGGTCCGCAGAGCGACGCCATGGGAATCATGATCGCTTACGTCTACGAGACAGGCGATCTGCAAGGCGGCACTGCACCTCCTGCTGACAGCGTAAACACGCCCTCGATGAACGGACCACCCGCGAGCTCGGGGCATCACCATTAGTCAATGACATCACCGGACGCCACAAAGCCCCCGCTTCGTGGCGTCGCCCACCTGTGGAGAGCGGAGAGTAACGGTGTTCCGTCGACCGGCGCCCGCGGCGGGATGCTCCAAGGAGGCAACCCTCCAGTGCTTGGTGTTGGCCCCGCAAAGACACGAAAGGATGCCCGCGCAACCAACGAGAGCACAGGGGAGCTCTTCCAGGTCTGTCTTGCGATGCTGTCCGCGGCGGCCGGGCTGATTCATTTGGCGACTGCCTTTTCTCACTTTGGCGTTTCCGCCCTCCACGGCGCATTCTTCATTGGGACGGGCGTGTCGCAGTTGGCTGCTGCGGCGCTGCTTACCTATCGGTCTCGCAGATGGGTCCTCGTCGCCACCGCCTCGGGAAATGCGGTGATCCTCGCCATCTGGGTGATGTCGCGCACGACTGGGATCCCAGTGGAGCCGCACCCTTGGACGCCTGAGCCGGTGGGAATCGCGGACGCCGTCGCGTCGCTGCTCGAGCTTGTGCTGGTGATCGGGTCTCCGCTGCTTCTGTCATCCAGCCGGTCCCTGCAGGCACAATCAAATCCCCGCGAGCATCTGAGATGGTTGGTGCCGGCAACATCGCTGCTCGTCATTCTCACGGGGCTGGCCATTTTTTCGGCGGCGGGCGGGGATGGACACAGCCACCCGTCCGGGGCCCTCGGCTCGACCCGGGACCACGGGCACGCTGCGGTTCATTTAGTCCACGGCAGGGCGATGGTAGGTGCATCCCGGGCGGCCGGCCCTGCCCAGTTGCCTGCCGACCTGACGAAGCCCGCTCCCGTCCTCCCCCCTCCGGCGGCCGTCGCAGAGAACTTACCCCCGGTCCCTTCGCGACCCGAACAGGCTCATACGGATGACCACCAGGGCGGAACAACCCCGAACCATCAGGAGCCCCAAGCCCATGAGGGTGGGGAGCACCAGGGACACGAGTGACTCGGCGCGCTTTCTCCGACCAATCCTGACGAAGTGACAGCCGCCTTCTACGCCGATGAACCTAGTATCTAAAAGAGTTTCTTTTCGGGGGAGTTCGGAGATGGCCGAAAAAGAGAAGCAGCCGGCGCCCAGCCGGGGTGTCCTCGTTTCGGTCAACCTCGCCCAGCTGAGGCAGGTTCCTATGGGCGACCTGCTGTACTACACCGGCATCTGGAAGCTTCCGGTCGATCGCAGGGTGCCGGCGAAAGAGATGGGCCTCGATGGAGACATGCAGGGCGAACTGAGCTCGCACGGCGGCCCGATGAAGGCGGTCTACGCCTATGCGGAGGAGGACTACCAGTGGTGGGAGGTGCAGCTGGAGAGAACGCTTCCCCCCGGGACGTTCGGAGAGAACCTGACCCTGAGAGGAATTCCGGTTACGGGGGCTCATATCGGGGAGAGGTGGCGCATCGGCAGTGCCGAGTTCGAGGTCACCCAGCCCAGGCAGCCGTGCTGGAAGCTGGGCATCAAGATGGAGGATCAGAAGTTTCCCAATCGCTTCTCGGAGGCCAACCGGCCGGGAGCGTACCTGTCGATTCTCCAAGAAGGCGAACTGGGAAGCGGCGACGCCGTCGAGGTCATACATCGTCCGGCTCATCCGGTCACCATCGGTCTCCTCGCCTACCTGATCTACACCGACCACCGGCTTGCGGCTCTCCTCAGGGAGATGTTCGACCAGGGCCTCACCTCCGACGAGTGGAGAGAGTTCTTGAAGGCGAAACTGGCGTCGTAGTGGTCTGACCAACAACCCGGCGCGCGGCTGCACCCCGGCCTGTAGCTCAGGGGTGCAGGGCGATGGGCCTAGCTCAGAGTGAGGGCGTACTCCTCGAGGCGGTCGTAGGTCTCGGCGGCGCCGTCGGCCATTCCGGAGGCCGCCATCGCGTCGCGGCTCTCAAAAGAGGGGGCGACCGAGGTGACCCTGATAGTCGTCTTGCCATCCTCCTCAGAGAAGATCATCGATTCCACTGCCGCCTCCTCGTTGAAAGGCGGGACGTCGTAGACGAAGCTCCAGATCAGGCGCTCGGGAGCTTGAATCTCCCGAAACTCGCCCTTGAACGGGGCATCGTTGCCGTCGGAGTCCCGAATCACGATGTTCCAGGCGCCCCCCTCGACGAAGTCCAGCTCGCAGCTCAGAAACGATGTGTTCCGCGGCCCCCACCACTTCGACATGTGCTCGCAGCTGCTGTGGGCCTTGAAGACCAGATCACGAGGGGCGTTGAACGTGCGGGTCATGATGATCTCGGGGCGGTCCTCCGGGAGTTCCAGCTTCAGCTTTCCAACGGTTGTGTTCATTGTTCGGCTCCTTGTTGTTCAGTCCTTTGCTTCAGATCTTCCAAATAGTCTTCAAGGCGTTCGTAGCTCTCGTCCCAGAACCGTTGATAGTCCCCCACCCAATCGGCCACCTTCTTCAAGGGCGCCGGCTCCAACCGGCAGTACCGCCACTGCGCCTGGTGACTCCGGGTGATGAGTCCCGCCCGCTCCAGCACCTTCAGGTGCTTGGAGACTGCCGGGAGACTCATCTGAAACGGCTCTCCCAGCTCCGTTACCCCTGCTTCCCCGAGAGCCAACCGGGCGAGGATCGCTCGGCGGGTCGGGTCTGCAAGTGCTGCAAAGGCTCTGTCGAGAAAATCCGCTTCTGCTTCTGTCATCCCTCCACCTGGTCTGCTAAACCGTACGGTTAATTAACTAGATCGTAAAGTACAGGGCCCGGTTTGTCAAGCCGGAGATCAAGAGATTCCCCCTCAGACGAACAATCGGGGGGCCTTATGGCCGCCGGCATAAGTCCTCAAGGGCCGTTTTCGGGACCAGTGCCTCCTGCACTCTGGATACAAGAGCCTACGGAGGTACCAAATGAATGGAAATCAGAGCGTCTACCAGGGCCGCAGGGCCCGCACAATCGCGTCCCGACACGGGTTGAAGCTACCGAAGTGGTCATCGATGGTTGTTGTATTCATGGCCCTGTCATTGCTCAGCCTTTATCTCGCGGCGCCAGCCGGAGCACTTGGTAGCAGCACCTTTGTCGGTACCGACGGGACCCTCGACGCCGGCGCAGCCGGCCTCATCGCCAAAGACGACGAGGCCAGCGGGAGCGGAGACGACTCCTTTGCTGAGGGCGTCCACGAGGACACCGCGGTTCCCCCGATCGAAACCGGAGGCGTGCCCGCAAAGGCCGATCTGAAGACCTTCCATATGGCCATCGAGAAGGCCGGCGGCCAGGACTACCTCTATCTCAGCTGGGAGCGCGTGCCCGACCAGGGTGGCGCCACCGACATGGACTTCGAGTTCAACCAGTCGGCCACAATCTCCGCAAACGGCGTCACCCCGGTCAGGACAGTCAACGACCTGCTCATCACCTACGCCATCGCCAACGGGGGAAGCACCGTAGAGATGGCCTACCGGTTGTGGGATGGCAGCGACTGGGGTTCCGAGAACCTGCTCGGGAGCTTCGCCGAGGGATCGTTCAACACCGCCGAAAATGGCGACCACTTCTTCGGGGAAGCCGTCATCAACCTGACCTCGAGCGGCCTGTTTCCCACCGGGCAGTGCGTGAACTTCGGATCCGCCTACCTCAAGAGCCGATCCTCTCACTCGTTTGAGTCGAAGATGAAGGACTTCATCAGCCCGGCTCCAATCTTCATCAGCAACTGCGGCAAAGTCGTGATCCACAAGGACACGGTGCCCAACGCCGACCCCGACTTCAGCTTCACCAC
>JBBDRH010000267.1:0-1046 GCA_040905645.1 Actinomycetota bacterium | reverse complement strand
CAATCTGTGCAAACTGCGGCTGAATGCCTCTTTGCGTCTTGAAGAATCCTTACATCGGCAGATCAGGGAGCAACGACATCTGCTGCGCGGGCTTGGGCGGCTCGCGGAAGTGCTTGCTCACCTTCAAGCGCTGGTTCTGGTAGGAGGAGCCGATCTCCGGGCCGTAGAGCTTCTCAGGACGCTGGGCCATGCCCTCAAACTTCAGGCGGGCAATCTTCTGGCCATGCTCCAGAGCAAAGGGCACGTCATGGGCGCGGACCTCCAGCACGGCCCGACTCCCCTGCAGGCCGGCGTCCGGGGCGTAGCCGAAGCCGGGGTCGAAAAAGCCGGCGTAATGGGTCCGCAGCTCGCCGCTGGTGGGGTCGAAGGCCGTCATCTCCCCCGCCAGGTTGGGAGGAATCGACACCCCCTCCAACGACACCAGCAGGTAGAACTCCTCCGGCTCCAGAATGAGCAGGCTATCGCGGTCCGAGTCCACCGGCTCCCAGAAGTCGCTGATGCGGTACTCGCCAACCTTGGAAAGGTCCAGGAGCATGCTGTTCTTCTTGGCCCGGTATCCCACAATCTTCTCGGCGTCGCCGGAGAGGTCCACGGACAGGAAGACCCCGTCGGAGACTGGCATCCGGTCCAGAGCGTAGGGGCTCCTGCCGCCCACGGAGAAATAGCGGTACAGCAGCGGAGAGCGGGCGTGCTCGCTTCGCAGGTCTTCGTCGGAGACCAGCCGCTCCTGCCGTGGACCAGCCTGATCTGGCCCAGGGACAGCCCCTCAGCCACCTGAATGGTGAAGGAGCGGGACACCACCTCCAGGTAAAGGGGGCCCTGGTACCCAGCCGGGACCTCGTCGAAGCCGGGGCCGTTGTCCACAATGATGCGGGTGAAAATGTCCAGACGGCCTGTGGAGCTCTTGGGGTTGGCCCTGGCCCTGACCTGGGAAGGCAGGCGGAGGCTTTCCTGAAGAGGGATGAGGTAGGGGCGGTTGCGTTCCAGCACCGCGCCGCCGCTCAGGGGGATTTCCGGCCCATGCTGGTGCTCCCTCAGCCGACGCT
>JBBDRH010000266.1:0-6154 GCA_040905645.1 Actinomycetota bacterium | reverse complement strand
ATGTTTGGGCCAGCATCCGTCTTGCGTTGCGCCACTTGAAAATGTCTTCTTGCCAGGCAGCGACTTGCCTCGGATCTAGCCGAAAAGGGAGCAACTCCTGCGCTCGCTCGATGATGTCGATCCAGACCGGGCAAGTGGAAATCGGTTGGCCGCAGCCACACGACTGTCCTTCGACCAATCCCCCTAACCAGAGGTTGCGAAGCTCGCCAAGCGTGAAGAACGTCTGCAGCTGACCAAGGACATTTTCTACCAATGTGCTTCCTGAGCGACCCTTCCCCACTAGGTACAGAACTGTGGGCGTCATAGCCGCGCCATTTTGCGATCGCTCAGCGTGTTGCAGGATCGATCTCGTCGCGCGGCTTATTGACCTGCACGATGAGATCGGAGAGTAGCCCGATCATGAGGACGGCGAAAGCAGCCACCATGACGACCAGCGTGTTCGTGCCCACCCGGAAGTTCTTGTCGAAGAGGTCCCACACCAGCTTTGCCGACCCCACGGCCAGCAGGGTGAGAGCCAGCGGCATGAACACCTTGAGCGGGTTGTAGAGCAGCACCATCCTCACGATCTGGAGCAGGTAATGACGAGTGTCGGACCACCAGCGGAACTTCGAACGTCCCGCCCGCGCGAAGTAGTCGATGGGTACGTACTTGACTGAGTAGCCGTTGGCCAAGAAGCTCATGGTCAGGGTCGTGACGCAGGAGAAGCCTGTCGGCAGGAGGTGAAGGTACTGTAGCGCCACATCCCTCCGGAAGACACGTAGCCCGGAGTTGAGGTCAGGGATTTTCGTCTTGGTTAGGTAGCTGGCCTGCGGAGGAACCACTTGGCCGGCACGCGCAAAAGCTTGGCCGTGCCCTGCTCTGATGTGCGGGCCCCGACGACCTGATCGTAGCCGTCGACCTCCTTGACGAGAAAGGGGATCTCGTCGTTCGGGTAGGTCATGTCGACGTCGGTCCACGCTACGCAGCGGCCACGGGCTGCGCGCGTCCCCATCTTGCGGGCGGACCCGATCCACGATTCTCGGCCCACTCGATCAGCCGGATGGCTTCGATGCCTCGCAGCACCTCAACGGAACTGTCGCTCGAGCCGTCGTCGACCACGACGATCTCGTAAGTGTAAGGGGGGCGTCCATAGCCCCTCGGATTCGGGCGATCTCCTTTTCGATGTGCCCGTCTTCGTTGAAGATGGACAGGACGATGGAAACGTCGATGTCAGAGGCGGCCATCTGAATCGGTCAATGTTACACCAGCGGTGCCCGTACCCGGGGATGACGCAGGAGCCACCGGTGAAAGCCAATTCTCGAAAAGCGGGTTTACAGAATCCGGCCAAGCTTGGGCACTCCAGTCTGCATCCGGGTCCGGTCGACCATCTGCTGGAATACCCGATCCATGTCTGCACGACTGCAAACTGAGGTTCCGGCTGTAGCGAAAACCGCTCGCCCCCTGCTCAGCCAGATCAGCCGAAGGAGCGGCGGGAGGTTCAACAACGAATCGCCATGAAGGAAGGGTTCGCTAAAGCCGTTTTGTACGCTCCAAACAACCGCCTGATGTGGCAACAAAAATACGCTTAGAGGACGCTAACACGCCTAAATTTTGGGTTTGGCACGTAGCTTCGGCCTTCACCTGGGTGGAGGCGGGGCCCCTCGTCAGGTCCTCCTACCACGCCGGAAAGCAGTACCGAGCGGCACGGCGCTCAGCCGATTCTCAAGGCAACTAGAGCCGGGTTAAGGCTCCCAGTCGAAGTCTTCGAGATCGTCGTCGACAGGCTTCTCCGCCGGCTTTGTGCTCGCCTCGCTGGGGGAGGGTTCGCTCCTGGAGGAGGACCGCAGCCTTTCGGCCTCTTCTGAGCGACGCCTTTCCGAGGCCTCCTCAGGGCGATCCCCGCCCGTCTCCGTCCTCGTCCGGGAGCGTTCGCGGGAAGTCCTGAACACCGACTCGGACGTCGGGGCGGCCTGTCCCGCGGGCTCGATCGATGTCGGGGTGGCTTCGCTTTCGGGCGCCTGCGCGGCAGCTTTGCGGCGCGGCTGAGCCCGAGGCTTCTCCTGGGTGGTGGTGGTCGCAGCAGCTGGAGTTGCGGCGTCCCGATCTCGCCTGCGCAGGACTCGCTCCGCAGCCGCGGGTGCCTCAGCTTCCACTGCGGTTTCGGAAGCGGCGCTGGAAGCCCTGCCCAGGACGCGCTCGGTTGGGGCCTCTGCCGGTACCCCAACCGGGGCGGGTTCCAGCTGCCTCTGCTTGAACAGGAAGTAGGAGCAGACTCCCAGCACGGCGATCGATGTCAGCTGGCTCCCGGTCAAACCAAGGCCGAACCAGTTCTTGTCGACCCGGGTGAAATCGGTTGCGATCCTGCCGGCCGCGTAAAGAGACGCCCAGGTCAGCGTCAGGAATCCTCGCGGGCGAGGCTTGCGGTCGAGCGCCATGAGGAGACCGAAGATCACCAGGCTCCAGATCATGTCGTAGAGGGCGGTCTGGTGGACCACCAAACCGCGGGTTATACACCCGTCCCCCGTGGGGTAGATGCACCGAGGAGGGGAGATTAGCTCGCCGCCCTTGAACTGCCAGCCCCACCATCCATCGGTCGCCTTGCCCAGATGGTCGCCGATCACCAGGTCGCCAATCCGTCCGATCGCGATGCCGATGGCGATGCCCGGAGCGCCCAGGTCCGAGAGCTCAAAGAAGTCGAGCTTCCGCTTCCTCACGTATAGGAGTGCTGCGAAGAAACCCCCCAGCAGCCCGCCGATCAGCGAGATGCCCCCTTTGTAGATTTGGAGCCACTCCAGAGGGGAGTCGAATTCGGAAAAGTGCCCGATGACGTAGGCAATGCGCGCCCCCAGGATGGCCCCCACCACCGAGATCGCCGCAGCGTTCCAGGCATGGTCCTCGCTGAAACCTCTCGCCCGCGCTCTCCGTGCCAGCAGCATCGTCCCGGCGAAGTACCCGAGCGCAATGCCCAAACCGTGGGGGGAGACCGTGAGGTTGCCAAAGCCGATCCGTGGGATTACCTCCCAACCTAGCAAGTTTTTGGACCCTCTTTCATACTTCTCCTCCCGTGGTGGCACTTGCCTTTGAGCGTGCCCTGAAGTAGGTGTTGCCTGCGGTTCCTTCAACCTGCGTGTAGATCTTAGTCCCCGGTGCAAGCCCCGACGTGTCGCTCAGAGTCGCCCTGAAGCTGATCTCGCCCTCGTTGAGGGGCGGGACAATCGGCGGATCGGCTTCGGATGATCCTAAGGCCAGACCCCCGTTTCCGACCAGGGTTACCTGAGATACGTCCCCTGAGCCGAGAAGAGTGTCCGTCTCCGAAAAAAAGGCAACCCTGGATATCTCGACCTTCTGCGCCTTGATCCGCTTGGGGATCTCCATCGTAAAGTTGGTGCTCAGAACCGACGACGTCGTGCCTTCCGAGATGCCATCGGCTCCTCTCTCGATGATGGGAACCAGCACGTACTCCGACTGGGTCAGCCGAGGTGTGATGGGAATGTTTCCTATCGTCACCAGAATGATGTCCAGCAGGCCGATGATGCAGGCTGCCACCATCAGGATCCTGGTGGGCCAGCTCATGCCCGCGTAGGCGCGGACTTCGCTCTGCTCAGCATTGGTCATCCCGGGCAAGCATAACGGCCGGGGGCCGGGGGCCGGGGGTGCTCGGGCCGTCCGGCAAGGCAGCCGTGTGCCCGTTTCAATGATTTTTGCCTGGTGTGTGGATACAATGACTGGGCGAAGAGATGCTCTCTTATCGATTTCGAATTCTTGATCCGAAGCCTTCCTGGAGGAGTATTCAATGACCTACATAATCTGTGAACCCTGCATAGGTGTTAAGGACCGAGCCTGTGTGGACGAGTGCCCGGTCGACTGCATCTACGAGGGGGAGGATCAGCTCTACATTCACCCGGAGGAGTGCGTCGACTGCGACGCCTGCCTGCCCGCCTGCCCGGTTGACGCCATCTACCCCGGCGACAACGTGCCTGCGGAGTGGAAGGAGTACATCGGCAAGAACGATAACTTCTTCGCCCAGAACCCAGGCGCGTCCGGGGGCGCCTCCGAGAGCGACTTCGCGCCATCTGAGGAGCGGGGCTAATAGGCCAACCGGCCTCCGTCAGCGCAGCCAACCTCGGGGAGAGAATCTCGATCCTCTTCCGGATATCCGGCGACCAGGAGCACCCCTTCAGCGAGGTAACCGGGGTGCTCATGCGCGTAGAGGAGCCGGCCGGATCGGGCCGGGTTCTTCACGTAATTCGCAAGAGCGGTGAGGTCGTCGAGGTCCCCGAGGACGATGTCGTCAAGTTCAAGCTCATTCCCAGCGGAGCCGGTCCGATCAGGTCTCCTGCCGCATGGGAGGAGAAGGCCTGAAGGTAATACTCGGATTTTCGCCGTCAACCGCTTGTAAAGGGCTACAGGTCTGAGAGTATGTAGTGGTGGGTAACAGCTTCGCCAGTGCAGGCCGGTAATGGCGCTTTTCGACAAGTTCAAGCGCGCGGATCTGCGGGTCCTGCAGCAGTTTGCCGAAAGCCACCAGGGGGTTGAGGGATACCTCGAGCCGGAGACCGCCACCAGATCTCAGTCCTTGTTGCTGGTGGCCCGCGACGGCGAGTGGGCCCGGGCGACCATCGCCGATCGGGGGCAGGCAGGGGCTTTCTGCAAGAAGCTCGGAATCCCCTACTACGATGCCGCGGTGGTCGGCTATCCGGAACGGATGCGAGGAACCAAGGGAAGGCCCGCCCCGGAGGCGCCCACTGCTGAAGAGCTCGAAGCATGGTTTGCTCAGGGACCGTTCGAGCCGGGAGACCGGAACTCCTAGAGCCATCCACGTGCGCCCCCCGGCTGATCGGTACCTGTCCCAGGAAAACGACTTGGGTTACTATTTATCGGTAAGTTGAAATTGGGGGCCGGGACGCTTGCCGGTCGCCCTCAAGTTGATCCGGAGATCAATGCACGACCCGTCATAGGACGGCACAAAAGAAATCAAGCAAGTCAAGGAGGACATTTTTGGATACGACCGTCGCAGAGGCCACCATCACAAAGCCCAGTGCTGCGCCTGCCTCTATCATTCTGAGCGCCACCGCTGCATCCAAGGTCGCCGAGCTCCTTGAGCGCGAGGGCAACCCCGAGTATTTCCTGCGTGTCGCAGTTCAGCCGGGCGGATGCTCCGGACTTCGGTACCAGCTTTTCTTCGACGACCAGCCTTTGGAGGGGGACAACATCTTGAACGAGGGGGCGGTCACGGTTCGAGTTGACCGGATGTCCGCGCCCTATCTCAAGGGGGCCTCCGTCGACTGGCTGGAGAGTCTGGAGCAGTCGGGGTTCACCATCAACAACCCGAACGCTGCCGGCAGCTGCGCCTGCGGAGACTCATTCCACTAAGGACAGTTTTGCTTTGACAAAGGGCCCCCGGGAAACCGGGGGCCCTGCTCATGTACGCCATAGGTTAGAAGTTTCTCTTTCTTTCCCGCTCTCACTTGACGGGACTCCAAATCACAGTGCTAGAATTCCCGAAGTGTAATTACGCATGGAGTATTAACATGCCGATAATTCAGCAAGGTCTTACCTGGCAGGCCATGGCGCGCTGTGTCGAGGTCGACCCTGAGATCTTCTTTCCGGAGCGCGGGGGCTCCTCCAAAGCCGCGCGTGCCGTTTGCAGTGAGTGCAGCGTTCGGCAGGAGTGTCTGCTCTACGCGCTGACCAACCGCGAGCAGTTCGGGATCTGGGGTGGAACCAGCGAGCGTGAGCGCAGGAGGCTTCGACGTTTGGCGCCGTCTCGGAGAGAAGTCGCAGTAGCACGCTAGCGTCGGGCGCCCGATTCGGAACAAGGTCAGTCAGGGTCGGTCCATATGATGTCGAGGAGCTTCGGCTCCTTGAGAAGCTTGAGCTTGTGCGGCTCCGAGGTGCCGAGCTCTGCCGGGCTCAAAACGCCGACGAGCTCGGAGGACTCCACTTCCACCGACATCTCTGCAGCCAGCTGCTCCACGCGCCGATAGGCCTCCCAAACGGTGCACAGCTCGGGGCGGGTGAGGTTCATCGAGACCTGGACCCCGCCGCGGCTCTTCAACCGGAGCCCGAGCGACCTTACGAAGGGCAGCGCCCGCTCTCCCGAGCGAACTTCGGCTGCGAACGCCCTGGCGATCGCGGGGTCGTTGGTGGCGAGGTTGACATTGAAGGCCACCAG
>JBBDRH010000265.1:0-6156 GCA_040905645.1 Actinomycetota bacterium | reverse complement strand
GGAATGGACTGGCTTGCCGGCACGCGGACCCGGCGCAGGTACTGCGCCTGGAAGCGGTAACAGCCGCCTCGCATCTTCACGCAGTAGGCGCCCACCATGAGGTTGGCGACATCGGAGAGGAGAAGACCTCCCAGCACCTCCAGGTCCCATACTTTGCTGACGACGAAGTAGAGGTTGTGATGAGGGTAAGTATTTCCTTCATCCAGCACAGGATGCGCCGCGGCCTTCAGGTCCGGTAAGACGAGCTTTTCACGACCAAGGAGCTGAGGATCAACTCGATCGATTGTTCGATACCACTGCATGGGTCGACGGCGGGCGACATGTCTGTCACGAAGCCGTGCCTCGTTTTTTTCGAAGTAGTGAGCCAAGCGTGGAAACCGCTCCAGATCAACCAGGCCGTATCGGTCCCAGGGGTTGACAAGGTAGGTGCCGGACCAGGCGGCGGTTCCCTCACTGGTATCGGCAGCCTTGAGAATTGGCAGTAGCCGATCCTCTTCTACCAGGTTCCCTTGGGTCGTGAGATACACGTCATCGCACCCAGAAGCGACGCCAATCCCGACGCGTGTGTTGGTGGTCTCATCCTCTAACGGAGGAAACCGCGCCTCCAGGTCAGCTACGAGCGCCAGCTGACCAGGATTGCCCGCAGGCCATAGATCTCTACCTTTGGGCCAGCTGTCAAGCCTGGCAGCTTCAACGCCGTGTATCCCGATGTCCCGCTTTTCCGAGCCTCGCGCCCAAGCCGAAAGCGTCCTGGCTTCGTCCTGGCCAAAACCGACCTTCGCCTCAGCGACCACGGAATTCTGGTGCGGCCCGTTTCGTAACACGACTATTGCGGGGTAAGCGGACACGTCATCCTCAAATGCATCCACGTCGTGCATCGCAATGACGGCATCGACTGCGTAGGTCAGGCTGACTTTCTCACGGAGATCTGATCCATACTGATTTCTCATCCAACGGTCGGCGCAGATAAATCCGAGCGATCCACCAAGTTTTAGAAGATCAAGTCCACGCTCAATAAATCCGACGTAGATATCACTCCGACCACGCATCGTAGGACACAATCGCCGGTACTCGTCCATGATCGGTCGTGGCACGTTTTCGAGTCGTATGTATGGCGGATTGCCCACTACGTAATCCGCACAGCCGGAATTATGGTCATTAAGCAAGAAGTCCCCCGTCGAAACCCAACCTGCCGTCAGTTCAACGGCTGCCTCTTGGCCCAGGCCCGCCTCCTGTAGTCGCATTGCGACGGCCTTTCGAGCTCTTTCGGCGTTAGCGTCTAGTAGATCAAACGCACGGACCGCGCTTCCGAGTGAACGAAGCTCGTGACGGTGACGGAAACTCGATTCGACGAGTCGATCAACTATCGGGAGGAGAAAGGCGCCGGTGCCACAAGAGGGCTCGACGATGACCTCTCCCGCAAGGTCTCGGTCGGCGGTATAGCCAACGAGGTCGAGGATCAGCTCGACTACCCATCGTCGCGTGAAAACCTCGCCATAGTCGGCTCCGAGATCTGGAGGTGGTTGTGCGGAAACCACCGGCTCCTCGAGAAGGGCCAGTTGCCTGGCTTCGAACATGACGCCCCCTACGTCGAACACCTGTTCGATTCTAGCAGGATTCCGCCCTTGTCACGGAGTGCTTTGAGCATTTAATGCAACTATAGGTTCGAGTGCTCTGATCCCTCCGGATCTCGGCTCCAGGGAATCCCCAGCGCCACATGCGTTATCTTGGCAACGATCATGGCCCCCAACCCACAAGCCGACCGATTCCTTCGCGCCTGCCGGCGTGAGACAACCGACCTCACGCCGATCTGGATGATGAGACAGGCAGGCCGCAGCCTGCCCGCCTACCGCCGGCTTCGCGAGAGTTACAGCTTCAAAGACGTTGCCGCCACCCCGGAGCTGTGCGCGCAGGTCACGGTAATGCCCCTCGAGGAGCTGGATGTGGATGCGGCGATAATCTTTGCCGACATCATGACCCCGGTGGCCTGCCTGGGAATCGAGTACGAAATAGTTGAGGGCACCGGGCCGGTGGTGGCCGACGCCATCCGGTCCACCGGCCAGGTCGACAGGCTAGCCGAGATCCCTGCCGCCGAGGCGCTCCCGAACCTGTTTGAGGCGATCCGTCTGGTTTCCAAGCAGATCGACGGCAAGGTCCCCCTCATCGGGTTCGCAGGGGCGCCGTTCACGCTCGCCAGCTACCTCGTAGAGGGCCGCCCCAGCCCCGGGCTGCCCAGGACCCGGGCGCTCATGACCGGCGAGCCCGACGTATGGCACGCGCTGATGAAGCGGCTCACCGCAGTGCTGATCGGCTACCTGGAGCAGCAGGTGGAAGCGGGAGCCCAGGCTTTCCAGATCTTCGACAGCTGGGTGGGGTCGCTCAGTCGCTGCGAGTACCGCGAGCTCGCGCTCCCCTACTCGGCACAGATCTTCGCCGCCACTGCCCGCCTCGGAGTTCCCAGGATTCACTTCGGGACGAGCACCTCCGATCTGTTGGAACTGATGGCTGAGCCCGGTCCCGAGGTGGTGGGTCTCGACTGGCGGGTGGATCTCGATGCCGCGTGGCGGCGCATTGGACACGATCGTGCGGTCCAGGGCAACCTCGACCCCAAAGTCCTGCTGCAGGATCCTGCGACGGTGGTCGAGGCAGCGGAACGAATCCTGGGGCAGGCCGCCGGCCGGCCCGGGCATATCTTCAATCTGGGCCACGGCGTCCTTCCCGACACCCCGCTGGAAAACCTCAAGCTGCTGGTCGACACGGTCCACAACTACACGCCGAGATGACTACCGCCGTCCTTCTCATGGCCTATGGAAGCCCCAGGACTCCCGGGGAGGTCGAGCCTTACTTCACCGACATCAGAGGCGGCAGGCCCCCCTCGCCTGAGATCCTGAGAGCCCTTTCGAACAGATACCAACGCATCGGCGGCAAGTCCCCATTGAACGAGATCACCGCCGAGCAGGCGGAAAGGCTCCAGGCGCGCTTGAGCGAGAGCCGACCGGGAGATTTCCAGGTCTTCACCGGAATGAAGCACTGGCACCCGTTCATAGCCGACGCCGTAGTGAGGATTTCCGAGGCCGGAATCGGCAAGGTCATCGGGCTGGTGCTCGCGCCGCACTTCTCCCGAAAGAGTGTCGGCGAGTATGAGGCACGCATCCTGAAAGCCCGAGACGCCTCCGGCGCCTCCTTTGACCTCGAGATGGTGAAGTCCTGGTACGACGAGCCCGCCTTCGTGAATCTCGTTGCCGCCTACCTCAAGGAAACCCTCCGAGGCTGGGACACCGCCGATCCCGGCACCTGCGTTTTTTTCACGGCCCACAGCATCCCCGCCCGCATCGTCGCGGAGGGTGATCCCTACGCCGACCAGCTCTCCGAATCCGCAAAGGTCTTCGCCGAGGCCGCAGGGATCTCCAACTTCTCGACCGGCTGGCAGAGTGAGAGCAAGACCGGCGAGCCCTGGCTGGGGCCCGACATCCTGGTGCGCCTGAGCTCGTTCGCCGAGGAGGGCGGCCGGCGGGCCCTGATCGCCCCGGTGGGCTTTGTCGCGGACCATCTGGAGGTCCTCTACGACGTCGACGTAGAGTGCGCCGAGCGGGCCCGGGAGCTGGGAATCGAGCTGAGGCGCATCCCATCGCCCAACGCCGACCCCAGGTTCATCGAAGCGCTGGCAAACATTGCTATCAGGGCGGCGAAATAGTGCTGGGCACTAGAATGGTCAATTCATGATTGTCGCCCTTAGTGCCGGCCGCAGCTCCCCAGCAGAGCTACGCGAGCGGTTGGCTCTGAACGAGCCGGCTCAAAAGCAGCTGCTGACGGCGCCGAGGCCCGGGATCGCCGAGCTTATCGTTCTGTCCACCTGCCACCGGACCGAGATCTACGCCACCGGCGAAGGCCTCGACTCCGACGTGGTTCACTCGGTGGCCGGAATCATGCCGGGACTTCTTCCCACCGACCACCACGACGTCACCTTCATGCAGGGCGCCGAGGCCATCGAGCACCTTTTCCGGGTGGCCTGCGGGCTGGACTCCCTGGTCATCGGGGAGCCCCAGGTGCTGGGTCAGGTCCGCAAAGCACTGTTCCTGGCGGAGCAGGCCGGGGCAACGGGACCGGTGCTCACCAACATCTTCAGCAGGGCGATCCGACTGGGGCGCAACGCTCGCAACCAGACCGCGCTCGGACGCCTCGGCCGCTCGATCGGATCGATTGCCGCGGACTACCTTCAGATCCGGTTCGGAGGGATTGCCGGCCGGAAGGTGCTGATCGTAGGAGCGGGAGAGATGGCCCGGGACGCCGCCCTCACCTGCCGGAAGGCGGACGCCCGGCTCACGATAGTCAGCCGGTCCATGGAGTCGGCAAGCCTGCTCGCGGAAGAGGTGGGGGCGGAGGCCTTCACCCTCGAGGCCCTTCCGTCGCAGCTGCGCAATACGGAGATGGCGATAGTTGCCGTGGCCGGTGATCTGGTCATCGGGCCCTCCCTGCTGCCCGACCCGCCTGAGACACCGCTCCTGATCCTGGACCTGTCGGTGCCCAGGGTGGTCGAGACCTTCGGGGGCGGGCTCGTCGAGGTTCTCGACCTGGAGGAGATTCCTGGACCCCGGGGCCCGGAGATCACGGATGCGACCATCGATGCCGAGGCCATGGTCAAAAAGGAGGTTTCCGACCTGCTGCACTGGGCCGACACCAGGGCCGCCGGGCCGGCGATCAAGGAGCTCCGGAGCTTTGCCGAGGAGCTCGTGCAGGAGGAGGTTCGGCGTGCTGTCGGGTCTATGGCCCTCACCGAGGACCAGGAGGCCAAGGTGCAGGCACTCGGCCTCAGAATTGCCAACAAGCTCCTTCACGGCCCCACAATCGAGCTGCGCAGGTGCAACGAAGCGGACCGCGCGACCATCCGGAGGGCCTTCAGGCTCAAAGGGGAGTAGGGCGTGCACTGGTGCCCTTACGCGTAAGGATCGGTACCCGAGGCAGCCTGCTGGCACTGGCTCAGGCCAGGTGGGTGGCGGATCACCTGCAGAGGCTCTCCCCAAAAACCGATATCAGCATGAAGATCATCGACTCCCACCCCCGGCTGGCCCCGGACAACCCGCTCATTGGAGACGGGATCTTCGTCAAGGAGATCCAGAAGGCTCTGCTAAACGGAGAGGTGACCATCGGAGTGCACTCCTTGAAGGATCTGCCGACGGCCCCGGTTCCCGGCCTGGCCGTCGGAGCCATTCCCCCCCGCGCCGATCCCAGGGAGTGCCTGGTGGGAAGCACGCTCGCCAGCCTTCCGGCGGGAGCGTCGATCGGCACCTCCAGCCCCCGCCGTGCTGCTCAGATCAGGAGCCTGAGGCCCAACCTGAACGTCGTCCCGCTGAGCGGCAACATCCCCACCCGCGTCGAGAAGGTGGCCAGAGGAGAGTGTGATGCTGCGATGCTCGCCGCGGCCGGGCTCAGCCGGCTGGGGCTTAGAGCCGACGACCTCCTTCCCCTGAGCCTGGTCCTCCCTGCGCCCGGGCAGGGAGCTCTCGCCGTGGAGATGCGCCACGGCGAGCCCGAGGTAGCGGAGCTGTTGAGCAAGATCCACCACTCCCCGACGGCGACTGCGGTCACGGCCGAGCGTGCGGTGCTGAGCGCGCTGGGTGGCGGCTGCCTGCTTCCGGTCTCCGCCTTAGGCTCGGTGGCCGGCGCCCGGCTGCACCTCCAGGCGCGAGTCATCTCCCAGGATGGGACCAGAACGGTGAGTGCGGATAAGTGGGGCGATCCCAACGAGCCGGAAGCCCTCGCCGGCGAGGTCGCCGAGGACCTGATTCTCCGGGGGGCCTGGGAGATTCTCGAGACCACGGCATGAGCGGCGGCTTGGAGGGGATCAGGGTGCTAGTCTTGCGGCCGGAGCAACAGGCTTCGGAGCTGGCCCGGCAGCTCGAGAACGAGGGCGCCACCCCGGTCCTGATTCCTGCAATCCGCATCCTTCCCCCCTCAGACTGGACGCAGATCGACGATGTGGTGGGCCGTCTGCAATCGTTCGACTGGATAATTTTCACCAGCGTAAACGGCGTCGACTCCTTCTTTTCCCGGGTGCGCGCCTCGGATGCGCTCCCCGCCCGGGTCGGCGCGATCGGCCCCGGAACCCGTGACCGCCTGACCGCACGGGGTCTCGACGTGGCATGGATGCCCGGCTCG